>CAZBPR010000047.1:14028-20608 GCA_964493825.1 uncultured Dactylococcopsis sp. | reverse complement strand
GGTTCAGGTTCTTCAAGTTCAGGTTCAAGTGGTTCTTCATCATCAGGTAGTTCAAGAAGTTCAGGCGGTTCAGGTTCTTCAAGTTCAGGTTCAAGTGGTTCTTCATCATCAGGTAGTTCAAGAAGTTCAGGCGGTTCAAGTTCTTCTTCAAGGTCAAGTGGTGGCGGTGGAAGTTCAAGCCGTTCAAGTGGCGGTTCATCTTCCGGCGGTTCTTCTTCAAAAAGCATTTATGACAGAATTGACTCAAAACTTGGGGGTGTTCTTCCGGGTGGAGAAAAAAATGTTGTTGTTGAAAAAGCAAAAGAAGTTTATACAAAATTTGACAGAAAAGTTGGCGGAGTTCTTCCGGGTGGAGCGCAAAGACAAACAAGTTCAAAAATATCAACTCAAACAAATCAAACTCAATCATCAAATCAATCAAATAAAAGTTCAGGAAAAACAAGTTCTCAATCAAGTGGCGGTGGCGGTTCATCTTTTGTTTCAAAGGTATCAGGACTTTATTCAAGCGCAGATGAAAAACTTGGCGGTTATCTTCCCGGCGGTCAATCTCCAAAAGAAGTCCAAGAAAAAAATCTAAAAAAAGAAGTTGAAGAAACTCAAAAGAAAATTCAAGCCGGTGAAAAGGTCACAACTTCAAGAAATGTGAGAGACCAACCTTGGACAACCACAACAAAAGGCGGGAAAGACTCTTTCATGACTAATGTGGCAGAGGGTTCAATTGTAAATCTTTATGAAAAAGCAACAGGAAAAGATGTCGATTTTAATTATAAAAAAGCAACAACAAAAGGTGGAGATATTCTTGCAGGAGCATGGGGCGGAACTTGGTTTAATTCAAAAAAGACTTACACCCCCGGACAAGAGGGGAAAGAAGTCAAAGAGGCATTTGGAGAGATTCCCGGAATTGTCAAAGATTCTCAAAAATTTACATTAACAAGGAGCGCTTATGAAAGTTGGCAAGAATCAAGAAAGCATGGTGGAAAAAACAAATATGGTGGTCAAGGAACAAGTTTTGGAGATGTTGTCCTTGTTGGAGTAGGTGAGACAATAATGTCAAACCCTATTGGAGCAACAATTTATCAAGGGCTTTCAAAAAATGAAGAATGGTCAAGAGATGTTCAGAAGTTAGAAGACCAAGCCGTGATTGATGTTGCAAAAGTTAATATTGCAGTTGAGAACATTGAAAAAGCAAACACAAAACTCACAGAGTCAAATTATACAAAACAAGCAGATTCATTCACAACAAATGTTGAATCATTTAATAAAAAAGCAGAAAAATATGTAAGTGACGTTGAAAAATTCAACAAACTTTATGGGGACGAAAAACTCACAAGGTCAGAATACAACAAAGCAATTTCAGAACAAAAACAATTGCAAGATACTCAAAAGAATCTTAAATCAACTTATGACATTTTGACAAAACAACAAAAAGACCTTGAATCTCAATATAATTCTTACAACAAAGCACTTGAAAAAAATATTAAGAATCTTGAAAAACAAGGCATTGATGTCAAAAAAGATGACGAGGGCAAATATACTTTTTCAAGCGACGCATTAGAAAAGAAGGTTGCAACAACTTCAGGTCTTTTATGGAAATCCTATAAAACAGATGAGGGCAAATTCACTTGGAAAAATTATGCTTATGGTGGAGCACATATTGGGCGTGAGGCAATTCTTGGTGTTGCAGGGGGTTATGTTGTTGGAGCGTCAGGTGTTGGAGCAAGTGTTGGTTCAGCAATTGCAAAAGGTGGCAAAGTCGCAAAAGTTACAGCGGTTGGACTTGGAGTGACCGCAATTGGAGTTGGAACAGGTGTTTCTGCATATGCAAAAGGAAAAGAGTTTGAACAATTAGGAATGAACAAAATTGAGGGGGCAGTTCTTGGTGGAACAACAAACATTGCAAAAGTTGGTGGTTTTATTTATGGAACTTCTGTTGGAACAAAAGTCTATTATCAAAGACTTGAATCAAACATCCTTAAAGGAAAATACACAAAATCGGTTGCAGAATTGAGACAAGGTGGCAAGGTCGGAGACAAAGCATTTGCAAAACAAGTTGGAAAATATGAAACAAAAATCAAAGGAACAAATTATAAAATTGATTCTCATGGCAGAGTCACAGGAAGATATGCCGGAAAGTCAGGAACTTCAAAAGTTGAACTTTATTCAAAATTCTCCGGAAAAACTCCCAAAGGAATGCCAAGGTCATTTCAAACACAAGGTCAAACTCTTGAAAACAACAATCTTGTGGGAGCAAGACTTTTCACAAAATCAAGCAAAGGCAAATATTGGTATAAGCAAGATGTTCTTCTCAAAAGAGCAACGTTTGACCAAAAATCAGTTTCAGTTCAAGGCAAACCCGGGTATGAGGGATATTCAAGACTTCAAAGATTAAAATTCTTTACAGGAGTAAAAGCAGAAACAAAACCAATAAAGTTTGGAAAATCATTGCCAAAAGATATATTTTCAAGTGGGGAGAAATATCTTTTTAGAGTTCAAAAAGGAAAACTTAAATTTGGTTCGGGTGCAGAATTTAAACAGGCAAAGCCGGATTCACTTTTTGGAACAAAACAATTTGTTCTTTACACTCCGGAAAAGCAAGTCGGAAATGTTAAAGTCCAAAGGTTTGATTCAGTTTCACAGACAAGAGGCGCAAGTGTTGATTTATTGAAACAATCATTAAAAAATAAAATTCTTGTTCTTGATACAAAAACAAAAAATATTGGAACATTCTCAATGAATAAGAGAGGTCAAGTTTCACTTGCTCCAACCTTGCCAAAGATAACACCAAAAACACCAACATCTGTCAATGTATTCACAAAACTAAAATCTCCAAGGATGAAAACAACAGGTCTTGATTTAAGACCATTAATCACAAATCAATTGAAAAATATTGTCCCAAGCGTTCTTGCACAACAACAAGCAACAACTCTTGCAACCGCTCCAACAACTCTTGCAGGAATAACCCAATTAAAATCAATCATAAAATCTCAACAATTAGAGAGACAACTCACAACAAACCAACTCAAACAAGCAATGCTCCCAAAGATTGCACAAGTTGAAAGAATTGACACAAAAACTCTCCAAGCAGAGATGGTTGCGCAAGTTCAATCTCCCCAATTAAAAACCGCTCAAATAACTCAACCTCAACTTACAACTCCACTTGCAACAACCCCAATAATCCCGACAGGATTCACAGGCGGAGCATATTTTGGTTTTGACTTGCCGGAATTTGACGGATTTGGAAGGATGAAACAAAGGCGTGGAGTTTCAAAGAAAGGCAGACAAAGATTCACATATGTTGAGGACTTCACCTCAAAATCAATTGGTCTTGACCCTGTTGAAATAAGCGAAAAACAAGCACAAAAACTCTTAAAGAAATCATTGACAGGTCTTGAATTGAGACAGGGGGTTGTAATAAAATGAACAACCAACAATTGCAACAAATGGGATTAAGCCCGGACCAATATCAACAATACAAAGCCCAAGGTTATACAGACCAACAAATCAATCAAGCGTGGCAAGAGGCGGTCAAAGAGGCAAACCAAGAACAATCAAAATTGCAACAATCTTATGCAAATGCTCAAAAAAGAACAGACCCAAGAGCAACAAGTTCAAACACTTTTGTCACAGGTTCTTATAATGAAAACTTAATTCAATGGCAACTTGAACTTGATTCAATACTTGAAAGAATTGAGCATATGTTGAGAGGGGACAAGCCAACTTGGGAGAGTGGTTCAATTGTTTGGAAAAAACCCGAGAAAATAGATGAAGAAATATTAAATGATTTTGGAGTTGCCGAAGTCATGAGAGTTTTATCAATTTACTTAAACAGAAATACAATTCTTTCAAATTATAGAGAGGAAACAATTGACAATAAAATGTATGACCTTGGGAATGAACTTGCAGACTTATTTTATTTAAAATATGAGGCAATGGGTCTTGACACACTTGAAAAAAGAAAACTTTATCCAATCATTGTCAGGGAATTAGTTGATGTTGTTCATTCTGCATATTTAAGAGCATTACACGGCGGAGAAAGAGAATCATTAAGAGAGGCAAGACAAGTCACTCAAACCGCAGGTGTTGGAGATGGATTGACAATAAATAATCAAATGCCCCAAAGAACAAGAGGCATTTTGAATCCGGCGAGATGGGTAAAAGGAAAATATGTTTAAAAAAAAAGTTCAAATAGTTTTTGCAGTTTTCTTATTTTTAATAGTTGGAACTTTGGTCTCGGCTCAAACTTATGAACAAGGGAATCTTACATTCACAACCTCTTGCGAGGATTTGAATTGTTCAAACAATTGTTCTTTGAGTGTTTTATATCCAAATCAAACAGACCTTGTCTTCAATCAATCAATGGATTTGAGGGTTGGATTCTTAAACTCATCTCTTGGAAATCTTCAAACTCTTGGTGAATATTCTTATTTTGTTGATTGCGTTGATTCTCAAAAGGCGGGAACTTTCAAAATAACACCGACCGGAGAAATTCCAACAACCGCAGACTCAATTCTTTATTCATTAATGCTTTTCTTGGTTTTATTCTTAATGGCAGTTTCAATTTATGGGGCATTTGCAATTAATGGACAAAATGAATATCAGATGGGAAAGATTGTGAAAATAAATTTCAACAAATACATCAAACAAGGACTTTTCTTTGTCTCTTATCTTTTCTTGACAATTACAATCTTCTTTGCAAGTGAAATCTCTCAAAGATTCTTTTTCAATAGTTTTACAACCGGCATATTGGTTTGGCTCCACAAGTTTATGTGGATTGCAATGATTCCAATTTTTATCATATTTGTCTTATTCAGTTTAATTAAATGGTTGGCAGACCTTGAACTCATGGACATTGCCAAAAGAAACTTGAAACCATACGGAACTTAAAATGGCATGTGACAGAAACACACAAAAACAGCAATGGATAAATAAAAAATTCAATGAAAAATTAATGGAAATTCAAGGATTCGCACAAGCCCAAGAAAAAAGAAGGGTTCCAATTGCAGAAATAACTGAGAGAATGCTCAAATGTCCAAGTTTCAAAGATGTTGAGAGAGAAATCATGGAAACACAGGCAAAAATCAACCTTAAAATTAAATTAGACAAGAAAAACCTTTTCAAATGATAAACATAAAAAACAAAAAAGGAGCATTGACAGACCTTTTCTTATTTATAATTATAGCATTTGTTTTGGCAGTTGTTGTTGGAATCTTTATGTATGTTGGAACCACAACCAATGAAAAATTAATGGAACAAGCCCCGGCAATTCAAAAAGCACTTGGAGACAATCACAATGCAAGTGAGATAATTCAAGACACTTTCGGGAAAGTTCCCGAGGCATATGACTCTTTAAAATGGATTACAACAATGTTGATTGTCGGAATGATTCTCTCAATATTAATCACAAGTTTCTTGATAAATGTAAAGCCGGTTTATTTCATTCCTTATATTTTCATTTGGATAATAGCAATTATTGTTTCAGTTCCAATCTCAAACAGTTATGAGGAAGTTTATTCAAATCCTGTTCTTGCAAGTTCATTCAGCGGGTTTTATGGTCAAACATACATTATGTTAAATCTCCCTGTTTGGATTGCTGTGATTGGCGGACTTGCGGGAATTGTGATGTTTGTTGTAATGGTTAGAAAAAGCGCATATGGGGGTTACGAATGAAAGCAATTAAGTTGATTATAGTGTTTGCATTGATGTTTTTTTTAATTGGAAATGTGTCGGCATGGGAATTTGACAATGTGAAATCTTATGACAAAGTGACAAGAGAGGCAACTTTTAAGAATTCATTTATTGGAATTCCAACATCAGAGATTGCAAAAGCAACATTACTCACCCCTCACAATGTCAAAGTTGCTCCGGGCTATCAAAAAGTTGCAGAGATTAAGATTGAGGGTTTCACAGATTATTCAGATATTCTCAAACAAATGAAATTCTATGATATGAAGAAAGGAAAGTCAGAAATTTCAAGAACCTTTGATATAAGACGCAAGACCAAACAAGAAGTCAAAGTTGATGATTATGAGACTCAATGTTCAATTGATGAAAAAAGCACAAATAAAACAGAAATTTGCGAACAAATAAAGGTTGGCTATCATTATGAAACAAGAGAGGTTTGGGGAAAACTCACTCCCGCAGACATAAAGAAAAATGAAGTTTTGATTCTTGGAATTTTTACAAATGTTCAAAAAGGAGATTATGTTGATTGGGTTCCAACTTTCTTTGGAGTTGATGTTTCAGAATGGGCAACTTGGACAGAAAGTTTAGAAACAGACCTTGAAGCACAGTATAAATTAGATGAAACTTCTGGAGTTGTAGTTGATTGGACAGGAACAAACAACGGAACAAACAACGGAGCAACAAGGGGAGTAGCAGGTAAAGTAAGTAATGCTTTTGATTTTGATGGAACTGATGATTATGTTAATGGTTTAGTAAATTATGATGAATCAAGTGTTTTTACATTTTCCTCTTGGTTTAAACTTGAAACAATGCCTGATGTGACAGGAGATGTAGTTTTTTCAACTGATTTAGATAATGGAGATAGTCCAAGAGGAGTTATATTTTTAGTTAGAGATAC
>CAZBPR010000047.1:0-14018 GCA_964493825.1 uncultured Dactylococcopsis sp. | reverse complement strand
GGGTGAGGATTTGCAAGTTCAGGGTCAAAGTATTTATTTAAAAGCAGGAGATGTTTCCCTTGATACTTGGGTTCATTTTGTAGTTGTTTTTGATGGAACAACTTTATATATTTATCAAGATGGTTCAGAAGTTGGGAATACTTCTTATACTCCAGATGGAGATTCTTCAAATAATGGTTTTATTGGAGCAAGAAATTCAGGAGTAGAGAAGCCATTTGATGGAGTTATAGACGAAGTAGGAATATGGGAAAGAGCATTAAACTCAACAGAAATTTCAGATTTATATAATAATGGAGATGGTTTAACACCACAAGATGAAGAAAATCAAGCTCCAAATATAGACTTAAACTCACCAAGTGATAATGCAGAATACACAACAAGCCCGGTTTCAATTGATTTCAATTGTTATGCAAGTGATGATATTAATTTGACAGAAGTCAAACTTTTGATTGATGGTTCTATTGACCAAACAAATGCGTCAGGAATAAACAACACAAATTATTCATTCTCAAAATCCTTGACAGATGGAGAGTATAATTGGACTTGTTCAGGATTTGATAATTCTTCACAGGAAACAACTCCAACAGCAAGAAGTTTCATAATTGATTCAACAGAGCCAACTCTCACCTTGCACGGACCAACAGACAATAAAACAATAAGCACTCTCCCAACAAACATCACTTTGAATGTCACAAGTTCAGACACTCACCTTGACACTTGTTGGTATTCAACAAATGAGAACTCAACAAACACAACTTACACTTGCAATTCAACAACAAATATCTCCTTTTCAAATGAGGGAGAATATACAATCACCTATTGCGCAAACGATACTCTCGGCAATGAGAATTGCAATTCTGTTTCAAACACAATATTTTATTACACTTACAATCAAGCCCAAAGCCAAGATTCAATTGGAGAGGGAGATTCGGTCACTTTCACTCTTTATGTTAATATGACAAACACTCCCGAAACAAATGCAGTTTTCAACATAAACAACACAAATTATTCAAGTGTTTCAAAATATGAATTCACAAACTACACCTATTTTTCAAAAACAATCACAATTCTGGATGGATGGGGCAATTCAACAGGAAATATCATTGATTGGTATTGGACTTTTAATATTTCAGGAGTCACAGAAGAAAACACCACAACAGAAAACATCACAATTTATGAAGTTGCAATTGATGATTGTGGCTCTTATGGAACAAGAATCTTAAATTATACTCTTTATGACGAGGAAACAAAATCAAACTCCTTGCCAACTCCACTTGGAAATCAATTAATTGAAGTTGATGTTTTAATTGAATCTTATGATGATTCTTCTTTGACTTGGAATTATTCAAAAAAAGAAACAGGAACAAACACAATGGATATTTGTATTCCAAACGGATTATTAAACAACACAAATTATGTTCTTGGAGTTGTGACAAGATTCAAGGCAGATGATCATGTTGTTGAATTTCATTATATTGACAATTTCAATCTTTCAATAGATAACATTCCACAAGACATCTCCCTTTATGACCTTTACACAGGAACAGAACGTTCAGAATATTCAACCTCTTTCCTTGTAAATTATCAAGATGAATATTATTTGCCGGTTCAAGACGCAATTCTTGATTTATTAAGATATTATGTTGATGAAGGAGAATATATTTCAGTTGAAAATGCAAAAACAGATGTGGTTGGAGGCACAAGACTTCACTTAGTCACCGAAGATGTGAGATATTATGCAATTGTGAGGGTTGATGGCGAAGTTGTTTATACCTCTCCAACTTTCCTTGCTTTATGCCAAGCAACACCTTGTCAAATCAATTTCCAAAAGCAAAACGATGTCACACCAACAAATCAAACAACAATTGACAATTTAAACTATCAAGTGACTCTTGACCAAGACACAAGAATTGTTGAGATGACTTATTCAAGCAACGATGGTTCAAGCGTCAATGTTGAAATGAACGTGACAGAATGGGATAATTATGAGAACAACACAATTTGCACAGATTCCGCAACAAGTTCAGGCGGAACATTAAGTTGCTCTGTCCCTTTAACAGCAACAAATTCAACTTATATTGTTTCAATTGCAAAGAATGGGCAATCGCTCCCAACTTACACTTTTGATTTGAAACCAAGCGCTTATGACACTTTTGGCTATACAGGAGTTTTCTTGACAGGACTCCTTTATTTGACTCTTGTCTTAATGGCAGTTTCAAGCGGTCCAATTGCAGTTGTGGTCTTTGGACTTCTCGGAATAATCTTTGCGGGAATGCTCAACATATTTTCAGGTGGTTCAATCATTGGAGTTGGAGCAAGTTTAATGTGGTTAATCATCGCAGGAGTCATTATAATAATTAAAGCGTCAAGCAGACGTTCAGGTGGATAAAATGAATAAAAAAGGACAAACAACACCATTTGCAAACTATATTGTGTTTTTCTTACTCGCAGGTCTCTTTGTAATTGGGATTTACACTTGGGCAACAAGCGTTGGAGATAATTATGATACAGACATTCAAATTTCAGAGGACAAACTTGACCTTGCTCAATTAGAAGATGACATCAACCAAACATCAGCAGACGCAAAGAAATGGGAACAATCATTCACATCAGATAATCTTTTTGTTGCACTCGGCTCAATTGTCCTTTTTTCAATTTGGGGAATCTTCAAACTTATTTGGTCATCAATAAACACATTAGGAACCATTTATTTTGATGGAATGAATAATGTTCTTGGAATTGACCCAATGGTGACAGGTGTCATCTCGGCAATATTGATAATTGGACTTATCTTTGCCGTATATAAAGCAATTAAAACAGGAGAATAAAAATGCCAAAAGAATTAATCACAGCACGGAATTTGACCGAGGGAATGCACGTCCCAATTGTTTATATTAATGACATAACCGGCGGAATCTTTATGCACTTACTTTTGATTGCCGTGTGGTGTATTGTTGCTTTTGGAATGTTTTTCACTCAAAAAAAGACAATAGGAAGCGGAGATTTTCCAATGAGTGTTGCAGTTGCCGGATTTGTGACCGCAATTTTGACAACAATTTTGAGAATTATTCCCGGACTTGTGAGTGGAACAACCTTTGCAATTGTGATTGTGGTTGCACTTATCTCAATTTTGTGGTTCTTTTTCTCACGGGATTAAACACAAATGCGGGATAGTGTAATGGTTAGCACGTGGGTTTCATAAGCCCATAGTGAGCGGTTCAATTCCCTCTCCCGCAATTTTCTTGTCACATTTGTGACCAACCCTTTTTAAAGAATTGATGTGTGTGTTTATTGTCTTAATTGTGGAATTCTTGTGATTAATCTTTGAGTTTGAACACTCAAAACCCGGAAATTCTTTCCGGTCCCAAAACATTGAAAGGAGATAGATGAAAATGAGATACGGCAAATTAGACCAAAAGAAAGGAGTTGCAGGACTTAATGTTCTTTTGTCTTTGATTGCTATGCTTTTTATGATTGGTATAATTGTGATGGTTTTCACAATCGCCGGTTCTAAACTGCAAGACTCTGTGACAGATAACGACTCAATTGAGGTTATCAATGAAACAAAAGTCTCAATCAAAGATGTGACCGATTGGTTCCCAACATTCATTGTTCTTGGAGCAATGGTTGTATTGATATTATTGGTTGTGATAATCATAAACTCAATAAGGTCAAGCGGAATCACCCAAGGAGCATAAGTGACTCCTGTCATTCAATTATTTATTTTTTAGTGAGGCAGAGACCCGGGAGAGAACTTAAATGACACTCCCGGAGAGTCTCTTTGTTTTTAGAAAGATTATAAAACCGCTCCTTGTTAAAATCATAATCACCTCTTTTTCCCCGGGAGTTGATTCATTGGCAACTTTTTGAGCGCCTTTGAATCACTCCAAGGGTTTTTCACCGCACACACAAGTTTTTTAAATAAGAAATACATCTATTTATTAAGGAAAAGTGTGATAAAAGTTCTTGGACGCAAGGCAAATTTCAGGGAAACATCGGCGCCGACCTTTCCCAAGACGAATTCTATTTTATTAAAAATTCTTTCCAACCTTTGCGGTCATACCTTACAGCAATGATTTTTTTGACAAATTCAGGATGATTCTTAAAACTTGCAATTTTTTTTCTGTCTCGGACTCTATTTGACTTAACTTGAACCAACAAAACTTCTTTTTTATTCATACAAATTAAATCAAACAATCCAAAAACATCAACATCATAAAATCTCACATTTGGCGATTTATAACACTCATAACCCTCTGCCTCTTTCATTTTTTTATATTCAAGTTCTGCAAAATTCCCTTTTCTTTTTGAATTAACCATTTTTCTTTGAGTCAATCTTATTCAAGACACTTCTCAAATAATTTTGATAATAAGAACAATGTGGAAGATATTTTTTAATACTTCTCAAATCTGCATGACCAAGAAAGTTTGCAACTAAAAAGATGTCTCCATTTGTTTCATCCAACAATTCGGTTGCCCGGGTAGCCCTCAAATTATAACTTCTAAACTTTGGAATCCCTTGCTTTCTTTCATTGTTTGGAGCAACCCATTTTCCCATTGGTTTCAGAACCTTTTCTCTGAAAATATGTTTCCATCTTTGTGGAGCAATATGTTCATTCTCCATGCTCGGAAATAAATAATTTGACCCTTTCCAAAGATATTGCGGAAATCTATAATAAACTTGAATGAACTTAATGAGTTTTTTTGGAACAGGCAAAATTCTATCTTTTTTTTGTTTATTATTTTGCCCCCTAATATGAACACACATCTCTTTTAAGTCAAAATCATCTCTGTGAAGACTACATGCCTCATTTGGTCTTAATCCTAAAAGATAAATTGACATTAAAAGTGTTGAATCTCTCATCTTCATCCACTCTCCCCAAATGTTATAGGGATAGTCTTTTGATTGCATGATTGTCATAACCATCTTATCAACTTCGGATTTTCCAAATATTTCAGGGATTGTTTTTGTGTCCCCATACATAATTGCGTGATTTCTTGGAATTAATGCCTGTTTCATCATAACTTTATAGTAATAGCATACCTTTAAATACTTTATGGTATTAAGTAATTTAACTTAAAGGTGTTAAGATGGTAGAAGTTATTGAGAAAAAAGAACCTCATTTCAGAGTTCAAATTTATGACTTGAAAGCAAAGAAATCAAGAAACATCACCATTGCAAACAATGAGGGATTATCAGTTGAAGACATTAAAGCGTATTTGGTTGAATGTTTGAAAAAATTTAATCAAAATTACAAAAAGGCAAAAATATAAAAATAACACACAAATTCATAAATCATGCTCAAAGAGACGTGACAAAAGAGGGAAAGGTTTTAAACCTTTATTGATTCTCTCTTTTCATGGCAACCTCAAATCGCATCAGACAGCCAATAGTAGCGTAATGCGGTCACCGAGGTCATCCATAAGTCCGTCTCATGAGGAGAAATCAAGATGGACGGATGGCAAGAATTTGTTAAAAAAAGAGTATATGTCAAACTTAAAAATGGCAGAGAATATACAGGAACTATCTTAAAAATTAGTGATAAGGGTTCTTGTTCAATAGTTCTAATTCTTGATAAATTTGGGCAAAAAGTCGGTTTCTATAATTCTGAAATTGAAGTTTTGCAGGAGTTGAGAAAATGAGTTCTTTCTCCGAATCCTTTGAGAGCATGACCATTGGTCAATTAAAGAAACTCACAGAGGAATTTCAAAGACTTGATCAAGAAAACAAACTTCTCAAAGCAAAATATCCAAACAAAGCCCAAGAACTTGCACAAAAATGCGATTCTGTTGAAGATTTATTAAAAGAGGTGGGAGTAAAATGTCTTTAAGCAATGTCAAAGATGTAAAAAAACAACCCGGATGTAAAAATTTTTACATGTCCATATATCATCTAATACAAAAAGGCAAATATCCAAGCCAAATTGCCCGGGAATTAGGAATCACAAGACAGGGTGTTTCTTATTATTTATCGTCGTTAAAAAAGGATGGTTTAGTTGAAAAAATTGGTTATGGAGTTTGGCAAACTTGTAAAAATATCAACCCGGAAGATGTAAAAAAAACAACCCGGGTGGCTATTGACACCCCGCACTCAAAAGATTCCTTAAAACAAGATTCTGTGAGAGGTCACGCATTCCAATTCAAACTTGATCTTCCGGACAATTTAGGGTCTAATTGGAAGAAAAGAGAGGAGATTTTTCATAAGATTGGAATCAAATTTAAGAAATTAAATATATTTGGTGGGGGTCAAGTCTTAAATTTCAGAGGGAGAAAGGTTTGGCTTACAAACAAATCAATTATTATCTATGAAAAAGAGAGTTTCATCTCTGAAAAAGCAAAAGAATGTAAAAGTCAAGCAATCAACCATTTCTTAAAATTAATCAAAGGACTTGAAAGAGATTTGAGAGCAAATTTTTCTAATCATGGGAGATATAGATTCAGAGTCACAAGACAACATTATTCTTTGATAAAAAATGCACTTGCAAAGCAATACAATGATGAGGGCAAGAAATTGGAGATTTACAATGACAAAGGGCTTTGGTTTTTGATTGACAATTCTTTCAACTTAAATGAGGCAGAAACAATCCATCCAAAAACAGCGGTTTCGGATAATGAGAAAGTTCAAGACTTTTTTAACGGCTTAAAAACATTTGATGGATACACTCCACAATTTGTTGTCAATTCTATTGGTCAATCATCAAACAATTGGAATCAATACGGCGTTCATATTAAATCACACATCAAAGCCATTCAGGAATTAGGTGAGGGTGTGAAAAAGAATAATGAAATCATGGAGAAAATGTTGGCAATACTAAATCAAAAATCATAATCACCCAACGGACAGAGGCGGGTGAGAACATTGGGTCACTAATGTTGGCAAGAACCTCTGTCCATCATACTCAATCAATCGGGGAACAACGAGGGGATTGAGCGGTGTTAATCACACATCGTAATTCCACACCCTCGCCCCACTCAAATCAAAATGGAACAAGAAATAATCACATACGAACCGCCAAGAGAATACACAATAAACAATGTTGTGTTTTGGGAGCCAACAAGCAATCAATTAAGACTTGAAAAGAAAGGAAAGGCGCTTTTGACAAAAGCAAAAAACTTTCTTGAAAACAATTGCATAAGAAGAACTCCGCAATCTTTGACATCTTGGGAATTTTTGCCAATAAAAGACTACAATAAAACAACTCACAAAATAAGATTAACAGAGCAAGGATGGGTTTGCACTTGTCAAGGATTCAATAAATCATTAAAAGAATTTGCAGAGGGTCACACAGACATAAAACCAATTTGTTCTCACATTCTTGCGGTCAAACAATTAAATTTCATGAGGGAGAACAATGATATTTGAGACTTCTTGGCTTATTGCATTGGCATTTATGGTCTTTCTTTCAGTTCTTGACATCAAGACTTTTCATTTAAAAGAGGGATTCATTCCGGCAGTTGCAACAACAGGATTCTTAATTGTTGCTTTTATGTTTGGAATCCCGGGTTCAATCATGACCGGAATCCTTGCTTTTTTGATTGGAATGCTCCTTGTTGATTTGGACTTATTTCATGGAATTGCGGATTGGAAAGTGTTTGTTGCCTGTGGATTTGTATTGCCAAACATTCTCTATGTTGCAATTTTTGGTCTTTTCACAACAGCAGTTGCAGTTGGTTATCAATTTTTATTAAGAAAAAGTAAATTTAAGGAAATTCCTTTCATCCCGGCAATCTTGATTGCTTTCTTGGGAACAATAGGAGTGATTCTGTTATAAAATGGGCAAAAAAGAACGTCAAGCAATGCGAATGTTAGGAATCAAGGAAAAAAAGAGTGATGGTCCGGCAGTTGAATTCAAACTTGCACAAGATTGGTATTTGACAACTTGGTTTGAGAAGTTGATTTTCATTCTCGGTGGATTAAGTTTGTTTTATTCAATTGCAAGAATAATATTTCAAGGAGTTTGGTGAGATGAAAAAGAATGAACCGGCAACAAAAAAGCAAATTGAAACCTTGCACGGATTAGCAGTTCCAATTCCGGAAAATTTGACAAAAATTGAGGCATATCATTTGATAAAAGAAAACAAAAAGGGGGAAAGAATATGATTAATGAGCAAGAGTGGGTTCAATGGTTGCAAAATAAAAAATTAAGCGAAAAATCAATCCATGATTATTGTGTTTATTTCAACAAATTAGAATTTGAAAAATTAAGCGAAAAATATCTTGAAAAATTCATTCATGAGTTCAACAATGGTGTGGCGAGAGCAATGCTCAATAATCTTTTAAATTATTTGAGAACCCATCAAACCATTCCAAAAGAAGTCAAGGAGTTAGCACTTAATTTTGAGGTCCCAAGAATTACAGGAAGAAAAAAACAAAGAATTCCACAAGTATTGTCAAAAGACCAAGTTCATCAACTTGCAAGAGGAATGTCAAACAAAAGAGACAGATATATGGTTCTTTGCACATTTTATCTTGGATTAAGAAGTGAAGAATTGTTAAGTTTGACAATTAATGATTTTGATTGGGAAAAATCGCAAGTGAGAATCATTGGAAAAGGAAACAAAGAAAGAGTTTTGCCTGTGATTAAAGAATTAAGAGACCGATTAATTAATTATATCAATGAAAATGTTGAAAAGAACCCAGACTTTGAAATTTTATTTCCAATAAGTTCAAGGTATTGGAGAAAAACACTTGACAGAGTTTCAAGAAAGAAAATTGGAAGACCCATCAACCCTCATTTATTGAGACACTCTTGTGGTTCTTTTTTGCATGAGAAAGGACTTGATTTAAAAGAAATTGCCGAATTTCTCGGTCATGCAGACATCTCAACCACACAAATCTATGTTCATCTAAATAAAAGAAATCTTAACACAAGAATCCAAAATGCTTTTTCTAATTAAGAAATTATCGGAATTTAAACTTATAAATAAATTGTGTGTGTGGTAACTATGGCAAATAAAAAGAGGTCAAACAAAGGACAAGAAATCAATGTCAATCTTTCGGATTTATTTCGGGTTGGTATGAGACTTATGCCTCAATTGATTCCAATTGCAAAAGAAATTGCAAATGAGATGAATGTTGAGAATGATTCTGTTGAACTTTTCAAAGAGAAAAAAGTTTCAAAGCCAAAAAAGAAAAAGGTTGTTGCTAAGAAAAGAGTCCCAAAGATTCACAAAGAATCAAAGGGAAAATATCTTTGCAACCAAGCCGTGAATCCAAACAAAGAAAGAATGTCAAGAATGTGGAACAAAGTGACTTGTCAGAATTGTTTGACTCACAGAAAATAAAGCATATCTTTCAAAATATATGTTAGGAATTGAGAATGGAAAAAATCAAAGTAAAAAAGGATAGATGTTCAAAATGCAATTCAGCGCAGACTTACAGAAAGAAAAGAGGCACAATAAGAGTTTGTAGAAAATGCGGTTTTGAGGAAACCATAAAAGAGGGAGAAAATGTCAAATAAAACACTCACGGAAAAAAGGTTCAAAGAAATCTTGAAAGAAAGAGAAGAAAGATTCAAAAAACAAAAATATGAAAGTTTGCAAAAAGGTTTGAGTTCAATATCAAAATTTTTGGTTGGTGCAGGATATTTATTTTTATTTTTAGGATTAATAACTGCAATAATGACCGGATACATCGGCGGATTAATTGTTTTTTTACAAAATGAGATGTTTCACACAATAAATCTTTTCAGTTCAATGTTTAATTTTTTCTTATTCTGTTTGGCTTATATTTTCATTGTTGAAATTGTTGTGATTCTTGCCAAAGCATTACATAAAAAGCAGGGGTTAAAAAATGGCGAGTGAAGAAATAAGCGGATTCATTAGTTCTTTTGCAGGTTCAGGTTCAGGAACAGGGACAGCAATTCTTATTGCAATTGGAATTGTGATTGTTGGCGGACTTCTTGCCGGTGGTGTTGCATGGCTTATTCAATGGCTTTCTTTCAATAAAAAAGCTAAATTATTCAGGAGAGTCGGAAATGAGATTGTTCCTGTTTTCACAGACAAAGCAAAATTTGAAAGAGTTGGAACTGCCGGTGATTATTGGTGTAAAACAAAGAAACTCAAAAAGATATTGCCAAGACCAAGGAAACAAATGGCAAAGAATGAATTTTGGTTCTATGAGAGAGAGGATGGAGAATGGATTAATTTCACCCTTGGAGACTTTGACAATGATATGAAAAAAGCAGGGGCTTATTTTGTTGATGAAGATATGAGATTGCAAAGACTTGGAATCCAAAAGAATTTGAGAGACAGGTTCCAAAAAGTCAGTTTTTGGCAAAAATATGGTGGAATGATTATGAATCTTATTTTCTTGATTGTTGTCACAATTATGTTGGTGGTTCTATTCAAAGAAATGAAAGATAATTGGGCAGTTGGGCGAGAGATGGCAAAATCTGTTCGTGACATGGCAGTTGAAGTTGCAAATTTAAGAAAACAGGTTGGTTCAGGAGCAGAATTTGTTGCAGAATCATTTTTGCCTTTGGCTTTCATTAAGGGGGTTTTTAGAAAATGAGTGTGATTGTCACAATTATAGGTGGTGGGGTCATTTTCGGAGTCGGAGCATTCACTTTTTATCAATTGATGGGCAAACCCCTTTGGAAGTTCATAAAATCAAGAAAGAACATTCAAAATGCAAAAGAGTTCTTATTGGCAACAGATAGACAATTCACACCCGGGAAATTAACTCCCGAGCAAAGAGAAGAAAGAGAGAGGGCTTTAATTAATTCAGGATTCACACATTTTGAACTTGAACAGGCACAAAAACAAATTATGAATCAAAAACCTGTGAAAACCACAGACCTTGACAAGATTATTGAGTGGTTCCATGACGCAGAGAAAAACGGAAAGTCAAGGCAAGAGGCACAATCAATGTTGATTTATCACGGGTGGGACCAGCGCCTTGTGAATAAAGCATTGAAGAAATTAAATAAATTGGAGAAAAAAAATGTCAGAGGAAAAAAACAAATCCAAAGACCAAGTTTCCCAAACTTCCAACCCGGAACAAGCCCCGGAGATGACACCGGAGCAACAAGAGGAGATGGAGCAACAAATGGAGATGGTGAAGTTGAACACAAACGGATATTTCCGGTTTCACCTATTGACCCAACTCCACGAGATAAACCAAAACCTCAACGGGATTGGGCAAGTTTTAAGCGAGATTTACAATAAACTTGGACCCGGGGAGCAAGGAGATGGTGTCAAAGAAACAAAAGAAGTTTCTCAAAAAAATGAGAAATCATAAGTATAGACAAAAAGTCCTTGGGAGAAAAAAGAAAGAAAGGAAAAATCGCTTAAAGCGGGAGATGATTGAACTATGAAAACAAACACATTAATTCAAATTCTTTTATTGATTGCTTTAATTGTAGGCATGGCTTTTTTTATTTGGACAATTCAAGATGGTTCTTTTGAATGCAAAATTAATCCAATTTCTTATGCAGAGAAAAAACTCACAGAGAAATATGATGAACCAATTTATTGTGAATGTTCAAGAAATCCCCGAATCAACTCTTTTGACCTTTCAAATTTTTCAATTCAAACAAGTGATGATTAATTCCTTTCTTCATCAAAGAGTCTTATAAAATTTGAATCATATTCTTTTGAACCTTTTTTAAGTCCCATCTTTTTCAGTTTCTTTTCAACTTGTTTTGCAATGTCGTTTTCTTTTTCAGAGGGCAATAATTCTTTTGCCAAATCATCCATAATTTTCAACAACTTTGCCTTGTCTTTCTCTGTCAAATCCTTTTCATCTTTTTTAAGAATTCTGAATATTTCGGAATCATGGGAATCTTTGCCAACCTCTTTTCCAAGCATGATGAATTTTTTATCAATCGCTTTTTGAATAGAAACTTCTCCGGTCTCTTTCATAATTGATTGCATTGCTTTGTTAAATTCATTTATCATTTTCAGATTTTTTCTTTTGGCTCAATTTGTAGCCAACCCAAAAGGCAATTACAAATATGAGGGTCCCGATTCCACTTAAAATTGCAAGTCCAATGTCCATTTTATTATTTGTGTGTGTTATTTAATAAGATTTCAAGACCTTTTAAAGATTTCCAAACAAAAAATAATGGCATTCAGGTCCTGTTCTGTCATATTCCGATAATACTTATTAGTGGAAAACCCCTATAATCTATCCCAATCATCAGTTTTTTCACTACCTTGTCCAATATTATAATTAAAGATACCCTGTGATGATGAAGACTCGCTTTTTTCAGGTGTTTCGGGATTCTCAATGTCTTTTTTGACAATTATTTTCTTTGATTTTTTCTTTTCATTATCTTTCTTTTTGATACTCGCTTTAAGGAAATAGTCAAGTCTCTCATCAATTCCCTCATCTTTGAACCGCTCATTGAGACGATTCCTCGCAACTTTTATTTGTATTCCGGCAAATCTGCAAAGGTTTTCAAATTGTTCTTTTGTCATCTCCTTTGCACTTGCCTGTTCGTAAAGTTTATTATAGAAGTCATCCCAAGGACTTGTTTCAATGCTCTCCCCCTTATCAAAAATCCTATTTCGTCTCTCATGCTTTAATTTCTCATAAAATTTTCTTTCTTTCTCTTTCAAGTCAGGAAATTCAACATAAAACCGAAAAGTCCTTGATTTCTTATAATTCCCTTTGATATGCAATTCTTTCTTTTGATTGTTTTTAGTGTCCCAAACATCATCAATATAAACTCCACGAATTTGTCCGTGAATTTCAGCAAGACCTCTTCTTTTTATGATGACCCTCATTTCACACAATTTTTGAATCTGTTTGTCCAAATCAACAAATTTTGGAACACACCCACCAAAGACATTGCAAGAATCACGATAATTATTTAATGCTTTCAAGAGTTCTTTTTGGTCTTGATTATAAAAATCACGATTGTATGCAACATTAATCATTTCATCATTAAGAAGAAAACATCTTTCACTCCTTGCAAGAATTCGGACAGAGTCCTCTCTTGAATAAACAAGATGTTCTTTTGGATTGAACTTAATTAAACCACGATTATTGAGCCGTTTAGCAAGTTGATAAAGAAAAGTGGATTTTCCCATTCCTCTCTTTCCCTCAACAAAAATAATTAAATCAAATTTATTATTTATTCTTGTTTCAATTACCTCACAAAGTTTTGACAAAGACACAACGTTTTTCATTTAACTTCCCCCTTGCTCAAATTTCTTTGCCCAATCATCAAAATTAAAATCTTCTCTCTTTGGATAGATTATTCCCATATTATTTATTGGAATCTTGATTTTTGCAGTTATATCCATTAGTTCTTTTAAACAAACATCAAAATGCTCTTGATTTACAACACTTTGAACTTGACCTATTCTTAAATCAGTTGTTTCTCTTGTGATTCCATCAATCACCTTATTCACCTCATCAACTCTTTTTCTTTCAGTTTCAACAAGTTCAAGATTATTTTTGTCCATGATAAATTCACAATCTCCACAAAGAATCTCCAATTCATGAATCAAATCAACCATAGCATTAGATTTATTGAAAACAATTTGGTCAGGAGTTAAAAAAGAACTTTCTTGAATGTCCTCATATCCAAGTTTGGCAATTTTTATCAATCTTCGGCACTCAATCAACGGCTTAATAAAATGATTCCAAGAGAACTCTTTTGCCAAATAATAAGGTTCTGTCTTTTCTTTTTCTGTTTGAGAATTTTCGTCTGCCATTTTTCCAATTGATTAATTGGGTCAATGTTGGCAAGACAAAATAAGAATTCAATTGATATTAATAAATCTTTTGTAATCTTGATTAAGAAATTATCGGAATTAATGCTTTTAAATTGTGTGTGGCTTTATTTTTCATAGAAATGTGACAATGTCACAAAAATAAAAAATCCGTGGAAAAAGTGATAATCATTTCATGGGATTATGGGATTCAATAAAAAGAGGATATGAGAAAATAGACCGGAGAGTTGGCGGTTGGTTGCCCGGCGGAGTCTCTCGTGGTGGCTCATCAAGTAGTGGTTCAGGTTCTTCAAGTTCAGGTTCAAGTGGTTCTTCATCATCAGGTAGTTCAA
>CAZBPR010000046.1:0-21357 GCA_964493825.1 uncultured Dactylococcopsis sp. | reverse complement strand
CCAGTAAGTCGTCATGGTTGTAATCTAGGCTGATGACTGTATTATCGCTTCCAGCAGAATCTTCAATATCAAAATCCCCGACTTCTACCGCTTCTGCTTTTTTTCCTTCTGGGGTTGCTTCCGCGCGAAAATTGGTGTTTTGTTCGGTATCAAAATGGTTAATGGTCAATTGCAGTCGCTGTTCGGGAGTTAAATCCCAGCCTAATTTACCTAAAACGTTAATCGTATCGCTTTCATCTAGATTATTCCCGAAAAATTCTTGGGCAATGCGATCCCCTTCCGCGTCAAAAAATGCGCCTGTGGATTCAAAGGAGAAGTTGAGACGATAATCCACATCCCCGACATTGCCACTGAAAAATTGTTCGGTGACAAAGCCAAAACTATCGTCAAAATCATCAAAAGAAAGGGTAGTTCCTACTTTAGAACGCGCCGTAAATTCTCCTTCCTCTGGTTGGCGAGTAATAATATTAATCACTCCTCCTGGAGCATCCGCCCCATACACGGCTGTGGGTCCGCGAACGACTTCAATTCGTTCAATGGCAGAAGGATCAATCGTGCGTAAATCACCGAGAAATTCCCGATTCGTTGATTGAGGAACGCCATCAATTAAAACAGAAAAGTCTCTTCCCCGTAAAGATTGTCCCAAAATCGTGGTGCGCTGATTGGGAGGACCAAATCCCGGCACCACTTTCCCGAGAATCTCTCCCACATCGCGAGTGAGGGTCGCTTGTTGCTCAATTTCTTTTTGATCAATGACGGTCACGGAACGAGGAACATTGGTGGCTTCTTCTTCGGTTCGTGTGGCGGTGACCACCAGTTCAATGGGCTGTTGCGGTTGTTCTAGGTTGTTCTCTGTAGGTGTTACTGGTTTAGCTAAGGTGGAATCAGAATTAATCTCTAATGCAAATCCCTGTGGGGTGGAATTAAGGTTTACTCTCGGAACCTCCGTTTCTCCCACTAATTTCACACGCACCGTATTACTATATTGCTGAACCACTTCCAGAGAAGTAATTCCAGCACTGGGCTGGTTCTGTTGGAATCTTTCACCCCTAGGAAGACGTAACTGAGTATTAATCAAATCAATAATCAAGGTGTTTCCGTAAGTGGTGCGAAACGTTTGGGGAGAGGAAGCAGTGGGCGTTTCCAAAACAAGGGTTGAACCTCGCTTTCGGGTTTCTAATTGAACGCCAGTCACGACAGTTCTCCTTTGAGCAAGGGATTCATTCGTGTCGTTTTGATTCTCCTCTGTTGCATCAGCATCTGCTAGGGCTTTTGCCGGTAACTCGAAAAAAGCTAGCGCATAGGTCATCGTAACCAAACAAATCATACCTGCTGGGGTTTGGAATAAGTTCAAGCTAAAACTCCTCGTCACGTTCAAGTCTCTTATCAATATATATTTGCAATTAGAGATAGTAGCGTTTAGCCTAGATCATCCTTGGGAAAGAAGTCTATGTCCTAGCAGATGCATTTATAGTCCTAGCAGATGGAAAAGAAAGAGCGATATTGACCAGGAGTAACGCCAAAGCGACGTTTAAACGCACGAGAAAAATAACTAACATTGGAATAGCCAATGCGATGCGCGACGTTACTAACCGTAAGATTAACTTCTTTTTCTAGGAGACATTTTGCTAAATCTAAACGGTAATTTTGGAGATATTGAAAGGGAGTAAATTGAAAGACTTGTCGAAATCCTTGTTGCAGTTTTATTCGATCTAAGCCAGTTTTTTGAGCCAGTTCTAGCATGGAAGGAGGATTGCAGTAACAGTTTTGTAGAATTGCTTGTGCTTGATATACTTGTTCTATTTCTTCTGGATTTAATTTTAAGGAATGGGGCTTTTTGTTTTCTTGTTCAAGGAGTTGAAAGAGTTGTAAGGAGATCAGTTCTAAGACTTTTGCTTCTAAATACATTTGCGCGATCGCGCCTTGATAAGGATGTTGCCAAATTTGTTGAATAATCGTTTCCATCATCGGGGTAATTTTTCCCACTGGCTGGTGAAAGCACGGGGCAGATTCTTTTTCCAGTAAGACTTTCAGGGCTTTTGGGATATGTTTAAGTTCACAGATAAAATTTTCTAAAAAGCACAAGGGAATTTTTAGAATAATCGCTTGATAAGTGTCTCCTCGATGATATTGTTCAATTTCTTCTATGTTTGGGAGAAAAAGGAGATAATGCTCACCACTTCTTTCAATATATTCAGATTTGACATTTCTGATTTTTGGTGAAATGACTCCCTGTTTTCCTGATAAAATAAAATGAGAAATTAAAAGTGGATAATCAAGATGTTCGGCAGTTTTTCCATAGTCATGATAAACTGTTTTATTTGATAGCTTTAATTGGATACCGCTTGGTAATTGAATATACTTTAATTCTTGGTTTTGCCAGTAATTTATTTCTCTTCTGATTTGATTAAAGCCTTGCACATTATAAGCAATATCTTGTACAGTCATAGATTGGATGAAGTCGGATGGTGTCAACAAGTCCATATTGCTTTTCCCGAGCTTAATTAACGATCAGTAAAAAAATTGGATTTCGTTAATACTGTTCATTCTTAACTTTAAGATGCTAATATATTTTGCAGTTTTTGCAAATAGATAGCAATAATAATGGAACTCGATGATAACCAGAATCGGCACAAAATTGGGGATGTGCTCAGTTGTAACGCTGAGTTTGTTGAGTTGTACCGCAGACCCCTCCTTCAATCAATCCACTGAAGAAACCCGTATCATTGAGCACGCTGTTGGCAAAACTGCTGTTCCCCAAAATCCGCAACGGGTGGTTGCCTTAGACTATGGCGCTTTAGAAAGCGCGATCGCGCTGGATATGCTGCCAATTGCAACCATTTTGAACGGTAATCTTTCTGAACAACCCGCTTATCTTCGTCCACATCTAGAAGATATGGAATCACTTGGTCTTGGCAATCAAGCCAACTTAGAAAAAATTGCCCAACTCAATCCCGATTTGATTATTGGTTGTCAGTGCTACAGTGGCGGTGTTTATGAGCAACTCTCACAAATTGCCCCTACAGTTCTCACAGAAGATGTCGCTCAAGCATGGCAAGAAAACTTTTTGTTTTATGGAAAAGTCTTTGGAAAACAGCAAAAAGCGCAAGATATCCTCAAACAACTTCAGCAACAGCTTGATAATCTCGATCTGCCTCAAGCAGTTCAAGTTTCTGTTGCCCGTATTTTCCCGAGTCATGTGCGCCTTTATCTCAAAGACTCCTTTAGCGGACAAATTCTGGAAATGGCAGGCTTAAACCGTCCTCCTTCCCAAGATAAAAGAAATTATCAGCAACAAATTGGTAAAGAACGCTGGGAAATGATTGATGGTGATGTTTTATTCATCATTACGGTTGGTGATGAAGCTGAAAAAGCCCTGACTCAGTTGGAAAAAGATCCCCTGTGGTCGCAATTAGAAGTCGTACAGCGCGATGGCTTCGCCGGTTCCCAAAGGGAACATCGCGCTTATCCTGTTCCCGGTTACTGGGTGGGATCAGGGGTGCTAGCTGCACAGGAAGTCATGAACGATTTAGAAAAGCACCTTCCGCAATCTTTTAATTAACTCAATACAACTTGAAAGCAGGAATTATGAATCAGTCCCTTTTTTGTGCAGATGGTTCTCGCGCCGTCCAAGAAAACCCCATTGGTCAAGCCTCAACGCATCGCGTTTATGTTTTAATTGAATGTCCCACACCTTGGGAGTATCACGCCTTAGACTCTTCTCCCCTACCCTCTCGTTTAAAGGAATTACCAAGGGAGTTTTACGAGGCTGGAAACCCGGTTCGTTTTTTGCTGATTTACAACCAAAAATTAGCCCTCCCTCATCATTATCGAGTCATGATTTTGGAACGAGAAGCGGGATGGTCGCAAGGGTATCATAAACAGGTCTATCAGGTGAATGATTTAGCTGCTGTACCGGCAATTGTAGAAGAACATTTAGCCGGTAATCCCCCCACAGAAAATGCAATTGATGATCACAAACAGGATTTATTAGTTTGTACCCATGGCAGTCATGACCAATGTTGCGCTCGTTATGGCAAACCATTTTTTTATGAGGCAACCAAACAAATAGAAAACTTAGGTGATCAGCAGTCGGTTCGGATTTGGGAAGCCAGTCATTTCGGCGGACATCGGTTTGCCCCAACTGTCATTGATTTCCCATCAGGACGGTATTATGGCGGGATTGATGCCTCAGCATTGCTCAGGCTATTACAACAAACTCCGGGCAATTATGAAATTTTTCGCCATATCTATCGGGGTTGGGGCATCTTACCGGAAACAGCCCAAGTCTTGGAACAAGCCTTAATTTTGCAATGGGGATGGGCTTGGTTTGAGAATCAGGTGTTCCTTCCAATCAGTGTTACAGAAATTAGCGAAACTGAACAGTCGGTGGAATTATGGTATCAACAACCCAACGGTCAAGTGGGAGGCTACCACGGACGCATTGTCTATGATCCTCAGGAAACTCTTTGCATTCGCGGGTCATGTTCAGCAACAAAGGTATCCAGTTTTATCCAATGGCGAGTCGCTGCGATGGATTCGGTCGAGGTCGCAAGTGAGTCAAAATAATTGTAGTAGAAACCTCTGAAGTGGAGAAAAAATGACCATGACTTCTATTGTTGAAATTAATAAAACCGGAACGTTGCAACTCCCTGATGAAATCTTACAAGCCATCGCGCCTCATACTCGTTTTCAGGTGGAAATCGGATCAGATAATCGTTTGATTCTATCTCCTTTACCCCCAGAAAAACCGTTTTGGGCAACAGCGACTCCAGAAGAACGGGCAGACCGATTAATGCAGTGGGTACGCAGTCATCAAGATGGGGTTAACTTACCGGATGAGGCACTACGACGAGAAAATATTTATTAATCATGGTGGATTATTTTCTCGACACAAATATTTTGCTGCGGATGAGTGATAGCAACTCACCCATGCACTTATTAGCCGGTCAAGCAGCTGCCAGACTGCTGACAGAAAATAACCAACTTTTTATCACCAGTCAAACGATTATAGAATTTTGGGTTGTGGCAACTCGTCCCACTGATGTCAATGGCTTAGGATGGGACACTGAGCGCACTCAAACCGAAGTTGAACAGATTTTAAGCCAGTTTCCTCAACTTCCCGAAACGCCTCAAATTTTTTCCCACTGGTGGGATCTGGTCACGCGATATCAATTGAAAGGAAAACGAGTTCATGACGCTCGTTTAGTCGCTGTTATGTTAGCGCATCAGGTAACTCATTTATTAACGTTTAACCCTGATGATTTTAGAACAATGGAAGAAATTGCTGTAACGACACCTCAAAACATCACTGATGCTTAAAACTAGCTTTAATCGTTGTTCTGTGGGGCTTTGGGGGCAAGTCTCAACAGAATTAAAAATATTAGCGACCACAACCCCTTACATCGAGTAAGTACGAATGCGAACTTTTATTATCATTTGGCTCGGACAACTCATTTCAGCAATTGGTTCTAAAATGACCACATTCGCCATTGGAGTGTGGATTTGGGAATTAACTGAATCCGCGACAACCGTTGCTTTATTGGGTTTAGCCATGCAAGTGCCTCGTGTTATCAGCAGTCTTTATGCGGGGATTTTAGTGGATCGCTATTCTCGTAAAAAATTAATGATGCTCAGTGATGCTGTCGCTGCGATTTCTACGATTGTTTTAGTCATGCTGTATTTCAGTGGTCATTTAGCGATTTGGCACTTGTACCTGACCGGGGCAATTAATAGCTGTTTTGGACAGGTGCAAGGATTAGCTTACCAAGGCGCAATCGCGCTGATTGTCCCGAAAGACCAATATACCCGCGCCACTAGCATGGGGTCATTTTTTCATTATGGGTCTGCCATTATCGCACCCGCTTCAGCAGGAGCATTGTATCCTGTCATTGGTCTAGGAGGGATTTTCGCCGTTGATTTAATCACATTTACCATTGGCATCCTGACCCTAGCTGGGCAAGACATTCCTCAGCCTTTACCGGAAGCTAAACCCGGCAAAAGTGAGTCTTTCCAAGAAAAGCTGAGTTTTGGGTTTCGCTACCTGAGGAAATCTCCGAGTTTTGTCACTCTGCTCATCACAACGTCCTTATTTTGGTTATTTCACGATCTCGGTGGAGCGATTTTTGCTCCCTTAATTCTCGCTCGAACCGATAACAATAGCCAAATTCTCGGTCAAGTGTTTGCAATGGCAGGAGTGGGAGGAGTTCTTAGTGGAACCCTAATTAGTATCCGGGGAGGACTTAAGAATCGGATTCAAGGATTATTATCGGGGATGATGGGGGCAGGCTTTTGTAAAATCATTTTTGGACTGGCAACAACTCCTTGGGTGTGGCTACCGGCGCAATTTTGCTCGTCTCTCAATTTCCCACTCATGACGAGTACCAATGCTAGTATCTGGATTGAGAAAATTCCCACCGAGATTCAAGGACGGATTTTTTCGGTTCGGTTACTTTCTAGACAACTGGTCAGCGCGATCGCGCTTGCTGTTGCTGGACCTCTCACGGATTTAGTATTTATCCCTGCAATGCGAAGCAATGGGATGCTCAATCCTTTCTTAAGAGGAATTTTTGGTACTGGCGATGGGGCAGGAATTGCCTTACTTTATGTTCTCACTTCAATTGCATTATTGATGGTTGGCTTAGTCGGCTATTTCCTTCCCTCTTTGCAAGAAGTAGATATTTCTCAAAACTAATCAGCGCGA
Source organism: uncultured Dactylococcopsis sp. (assembly GCA_964493825.1). Lineage (GTDB taxonomy): Bacteria > Cyanobacteriota > Cyanobacteriia > Cyanobacteriales > Rubidibacteraceae > Halothece. The sequence goes on along the minus strand of CAZBPR010000046.1, from coordinate 14,654 downwards.
TCGCGTTCCCAATTATTTGAACAGGAGACAAACTCATGACACAATCCGACATTGCCCAACGCATTGCTTCTCTTCCCCCAGAAAAACAAAAACAACTGTTACAACGCCTACAACAGCAAAAACAGACGGCTGACACGATTCCCCAACAACCGCGCACTAACAACAATGCCTTTCCCCTCTCTTTCTCCCAACAACGGTTATGGTTCCTCCATCAACTGGAACGGAATAACGCCTTTTACAATGTCCCTGGCGCAGTCCAAATTGACGGCGAGTTAGATGTCACGCTGCTAAAACAGTGCTTTGAACAGATTATTTCTCGCCATGAAGTTCTGCGCACTCACTTTGAATTGCAAGGAGGAGAACCGCGACAGGTCATTAATCCTCCTTCCGAATTGACCATTCCCATTACGGATCTGCAGTCGCTAACAGAAACAGAACAAGAAAAAGAAGTTCAAAGACACATTGCAGAAGCAGCCAGCCAACCCTTTGACCTTTCCCAAGCCCCCTTAATGCGGGTGAGTTTGCTACGATTAACCCCGCAGCGCCATATTTTGCTCTTTATTCTGCATCATATTGTCTCCGATGCTTGGTCACGGGGCGTAATGCTGGAGGAATTAACGACGCTGTATAACCGTTTGCGCGGGAATCAGGGAATAGACTTACCCGAATTACCCATTCAATATGCTGATTTTGCAGTTTGGCAACGGGAACAAGACGCCAAGTATGAAAAGCAACTCCAGTATTGGCAACAAAAACTCTCTCCGCTTCCCCCATCACTAGATTTACCCTGTGATTATCCGCGCCCAGAGGTGCAAACCTTTCGCGGTGGACAAGTGAAGCTAACCCTTCCTCAGCAGTTAACCCAGCAACTCCGAACCCTCAGCCAACAGGAAAATGCCACCCTGTTTATGACGCTGTTGGCGGGATGGCAAATTTTACTCTCTCGTTACACTGAACAAACGGATATTGCGGTTGGTTCTCCTATTGCTAATCGCGATCGCGCTGAAATTGAAAAATTGATCGGCTTTTTTACCAATACCTTAGTTTTACGAACCGATTTATCGCAGTATCCCAGTTTCCGTGAGGTGTTACAACGGGTGCGAGAAACCGCATTAGGCGCATATTCTCATCAAGAGATTCCTTTTGAAAAACTCGTAGAAGCCCTGCAACCCGAACGGGATCTCAGTCGTCCACCTCTATTTCAAGTGCTGTTTGCCTTCCACGACTTGCCCGTTTTACCCAACCTTCCCGACTTAGATTTAACCCTCTTAGATGCCGATAGTGGGACTGCAAAATTTGATTTAAGCCTGCTGATGCGCTTAGATCCTGAAGAAGGGCTAGTGGGGATGTTGGAGTATAACAGCGATCTCTTTGCTGAAGCAACCATCGTGCGAATGGCGAATCATTTCCAGATGCTGCTGCAGCAATTGGTGAATCATCCGGAACAGCCGATCACCGGTCTCTCCTTTCTCACGCCAACGGAAGAACAGCAGTTTGCCCATTGGAATCAAACCACCGTTAACTATCCTGAAACCTGTGTCCATGATTGCTTTACGGAACAAGCCGCAAAAAAACCCAATCAAATTGCCCTGATTGCAGGGGAACAGCAGTTAACCTATCAAAGTCTCAATCAAGCCGCGAACCAACTCGCTCATTACTTACAACAACAGGGTATTCAGCCTCATGATGCCGTTGGCATTAGTCTCAGGCGTAATCTGTTTCTCCCCATTGCTGTCCTTGCGGTGTTAAAAGCAGGCGCAGCCTATGTTCCCCTCGATCCCAATTATCCTGAAGATCGTCTGGCGTTTATGCTGCAAGACTCGCAAGCAAAAGTGGTGTTAACCGAATCGGACATCAGTGAACAGTTACCGCAAGCAGTCTCTCAACTTGAAATGGATACGCAGTGGGAGGAGATTAGCAAGCAATCTTCAAACAATCCAGAAACAACGCTTACTCCAGACGCTTTAGCTTATATTATCTACACCTCGGGTTCAACGGGCAAACCCAAAGGCGTCGCCATGCCCCATCGTTCCCTGAATAACCTCATTCACTGGCAACGGGATCAGTCTCCACTGGGACTAAAAACGCTACAATTTGCTTCCCTTAGCTTTGATGTGTCGTTCCAAGAATGCTTTGCCACTTGGCATAGTGGAGGAACCTTAGTCATGGTGTCAGACAATCAACGGCGCGATCCCGATCAACTGTTAGCAATCATCAAGGAACAAGCAATTGAACGACTCTTTCTCCCCTTTGTCGCCCTTTCCCAGTTAGCAGAATCAGCAAAACGTCAGGGTTTTGTTCCCACGTCTCTCCAAGAAGTAATTACGGCTGGGGAACAATTACAGATTACCCCAGCGATCCGATCCTTCTTTGAAAATCTTCCGCACTGCAAGTTAGTGAATCAATATGGTCCTTCAGAAACCCATGTAGTGACCGCTTATCCGCTTCCCAAAAGCCCAGAAACTTGGTCGCCGTTACCGCCCATTGGTCATCCCGTGGGGAATGTCCAAGCGTATCTCTTGGATGAAAATCAAAATCGGGTTCCGCTTGGCGTGACTGGAGAACTGTATATCGGAGGAATTGCCCCAGCGAACGGCTATCTCAATCGCCCAGAATTAACCACAGAACGCTTTATCACGAATCCCTTTGATCAGACCTCTCGCCTTTACAAAACTGGGGATTTAGCCCGCTATCTCCCAGATGGAAACTTGCAATATTTAGGACGCAAGGATAACCAAGTGAAAGTGCGAGGCTTCCGGATTGAACTGGGAGAAATTGAAGCGATTCTAGCTCAACATAGCGTCATTACTGAAGCAGCAGTCACCGTTAAAAGCAATGATTCAGGAACCTCTCGCCTCTTTGCCTATATTGTTCCGAAGACAGACATTACCAATGAGGAATTAAAACAATTTCTCAGTCAAAAACTTCCTAACTACAGCATTCCCTCAGGATTTATTGTTCTTGATTCTCTCCCCTTAACCCCCAGTGGAAAAGTGGATCGTCGGTCTCTTCCCGAACCGCAAATAGCGCGATCGGAATTAGCCACCACTTATACCCCACCTTCCTCTAATTTAGAGCAGCAAATTGCTGAAATCTGGCAAGACCTTTTACAAGTGGACAAAGTGGGGATTCACGATAACTTCTTTGATTTAGGCGGACATTCTTTACTGATTGTGCAGGTACGCAGTCGTTTAGAAACCCTTCTCAACCGTGAGATTCCCCTTGTTACGCTCTTTCAATATCCCACGATTCAAGCGTTAGCCACTTACCTCAATCAACAATCACCGAACTCATCTCACTTGCAGGAAACTGCCAATCGAGCGCAAAAACGCAGCCAATTGATGGGACAACAACGCCAGCGCCGTCGAAAGATCTCCCGTAACGGGACTTAAATAATAAAAGATAGCGATCCTACAACTTTTTCGGAAGTTCACGATCCACTTCCGGAAAATAGCGTCGGATTACCGAACAATCAAATTCAGACAGAATGGCGGAAGCGGGTTCATGTTCCAGTAAGAAATCAAATGCGGCTCGAATCACTTGTTCGGGTTCGGCTTGACCCTGCGACCATTGCTCATAATCAGCGCGACTCAGGGTCACCTGATATTGATGGGAGGAGCGACCTTCGTCCAGTTTGACTTGATAAGACCAGCCGTTATCCCCTTCCGTTGTTGATTGAATATCGATGTTAGCCATGGTGAATTTCCTCGATACATGATGTCTCTGCTGCCAGCTTAACTTGGCTCTGAATTCTATCGTAACCACCCTGCTAATTGGGCTTGAGTTGTTTGATTGCTGGACAATTGCTCCATTATCATCACCACTTCTACTTCCGGTACATCCAGCACCGACCCATTCAGCCTCAAAAAACATACATGTTCATGAAAGCCGTTCGTTTATTACCATCAATAAAAGGATGATTTTTGACCAGACCATAACTGCAGGCTGCTGCTAAATCAAAGCAATCGGGAGCATTATAAACTAGTAAGTGACGAGGTCGGGCAAGACTCAATTAAAGTGATACTAATGTAATAACTAGTTTTCCCTTTGTCAAATTTGCTGAGATGATCGTTCGCCCTTTACAACAGCAAGAGTTATCCCAAGCGGACCACGTCTTTCGGCTTGCCTTTGGTACGGCTGCCAACTTATCTAATCCCTTACAAATGTTTGGGGATGCGGGGTATATGCAGCGTTGGTATTTAAAGACCGGTTGCGCGATGTTCCCTACGGGAACCGGCGAAGCCATCGCTGCTGAAAAAGATGGCAAAATCATCGGTAGCAATTTCCTCGCTCGTTGGGGTAGTCTCGGTTTATTTGGTCCCCTCTCCGTCCATCCCGACTATTGGAATCAGGGGATTGCGTCTGAGTTAATGAGGGCGACGATCGCGCAGTTTGAGCAGTGGCAAACCCCCGCTATTACTTTCTTTACCTCCTCTCATAGTCCTAAACATCTCTGGTTTTACAGCAAGTTTGGTTTTTCCCCGGGCTACCTCACCCCTATATTGGAAAAACCGGTTACGCCACCAGTCTCTGAACAGTCCGCTACTCTCTATTCAAGCCTATCTCCTCAACAGCAAAAAGAAGCCCTCAGTGCTTGTCAAACCCTCACCAATACGATTTATGATGGTTTAGACTTAAGCGCAGAAATTTACTTGGTAGCAAAACAGCAATTGGGAGAAACGCTGTTACTCTGGGATGATGCGGGTTTAGCGAGTTTTGCCGTTTGCCACTATGGGGCAGGGTCGGAAGGGGGCACTCAGAATTGCTACATTAAATTCGGGGCAGTACGTCCTGATCCTCACTCAGAGGAGAAGTTTGAGCAACTCATTACCGCTTGTCATACTTTTGCAGCAGAGCGTCAATTAAAAACTATAACTGCAGGAGTCAACACCAGTCGTCACCGCGCCTATTGGCAAATGCTTGCCCAAGGATTTAAAATTCGCTTGATTGGGGTTGCCATGCATCAAGCCCCCCATCAAGATTATTGTCGCTCTGATGTTTATGTTTTGGATGATCGGCGGTAGGTGAATGAAACATGAAACTTATCGTCCCAAGAAATACCTCTCTAACGAGAAATGAGAATTGAGTAAGAAAATCGATCAGCGCGGGAAATGGTTTCTCCTTGGACTAGTGGAATGTTGTCCTTGCTGTATGCGGTGTGGCGATAGACAATTAAAGGGTGTCCTACGGGAACGGCTAAATGTTGAGAAATTTCAGCATTGGCATGAGTACATTCGATGACAGCATAAACCTGATTAATCATAATGCCTTGTTTTTCTAACACAGAAAACGTCATCGCTTCTTTGAATTGCTCTCCATAAGCGTCGCCGATTTCCGGTAAAGTGTAGGTAATATCGATCGCGCCGGCTAAGCCATCAATCATCAGTAGTTTTTTTTGCAAGTAGGCTTGCGGGGATTGAGGGGGAAGTTGAAGGATCGTTTGAACCCTAAGTGGAGGAGTCACCAATTCTAAGGTCAAATTTTTAACACTCAGTTCTAGTCCTTGATTCGCCATGTCTTGGGCGAGAAACATTGCCGCTGAACTGGAAAGAGAGTAAGTGACCTTGCACTGTTCGGTCACAAAAACCCCCTTTCCCTGATAAGAGAGCACCAGTCCTTGATGAATTAGATTGGCAATTGCTTGGCGAATCGTTGTCCGACTGACCTTGAATTCTTGAGTGAGTTGGGATTCACTGGGGAGTTTTTCCCCTGGTTGATAGAGTCCTTGCTCGATGCGATCGCGCAGTTTTTCCGAAATTAATCGGTGCAGAGGCTTGGGCATTAAGGGATCTCAAACAAATGGCTGAAGTCTGCTTTAATATCCTACCTCTCTATCTTCCCTGGAATGGCAGCTTTTGGACAAGGCTTTGAAAAATTGTTGATTGAATTTTCCTCATATAGCGCTACGCGCTAGGGAATAGTAGAATGTGACTGGATTTCAGGGTTGAAATCTGTCCTAACCCGAAAACGTAGTGCGATAACTGTTACGAAAATAACGAATGACTGATGATGAATCTGCTAATTTAACTTGTAGTAACAAGTAAACACATCGAGAAATATGCTGACGGATCACAAACAATTAAACCCACGTCAAGTGCTAGGAGTTGAAACCCTAAAATCTCTTAACGAACGGTCTGATCGCCAAGGAGTGTTACAACTGATCGCACACTTAACGGTTATGGGAGTCAGTGGTTATCTCTGGGGAAGTAATATCGAGAAAGGATGGCTCGTGTTTCCCTTTCTGGTTGTCTATGGCTTTAGTTTGGCGTCCATGTTTGCCCCTTTACATGAGTGTGTTCACCGCACTGCTTTCGCCAATAATCACCTCAATGACGCGATCGCGTGGTTTGCTGGACTTCTATCGCTGTACAACAGCACCTATTACCGTCACTATCACAAATGGCATCATCGCTATACCCAAATCCCCGGCAAAGATCCGGAGTTAGAAAACCCTAAACCCACTAACTGGCGGGAGTACCTCTTGCAACTCAGCGGTCTGCCTTGGTGGTGGGGGAAACTCGAGACCTATTGGCAACTCACCACAGGTCAAATCGGAAATTATCCCTTTTTGCAAGAAAAATCAGGGAAAGAGGTGGTTCTCTCTGCGAGAAGGCAAGTCTTGGCTTATCTGGGCGCGATCGCGCTGACTGCTGCGTTTGGACATCCCGAAGCATTTTTCTTATACTGGCTGCTTCCGCTAGTCGTTGGTCAACCCATCCTGCGATTGATTCTCCTTGCCGAACACACCGGCTGCACCGATGATGATAATCCCCTCACCAACACTCGCACCACCCTGACCCTATTCCCGATCCGGCTATTAATGTGGAATATGCCCTATCACGCGGAACATCATCTTTATCCGTCGCTCCCCTTCCATGCTTTACCAATTGCCCATCAGCAGCTTTCTCCCTACTTTGAACGGGTAGAAACCGGCTATGTGCAAGTCAATCGGAATATTGTCAGCAGTTTCTAAGCTAAGGACAGTAACCAATGGGTGCAGCAACCGGTTGTTTTATTCTCCCCAACTTTGAGTTGCAATGTGGGAAAGTCTTACCCGAAGCCAAATTAGTCTATCAAACCTATGGGGAACTTTCCCCCACACGGTCATCCCTTAACCCTAAGTTTCCAAGGCGGTTTTCCATGAAACAGACCATTATTCAGGTTGATGCTTTTACTAACACTCCTTTCAGTGGCAACCCCGCTGCTGTCTGTGTCCTCACCGAACCTCAATCGGATCACTGGATGCAGCAGGTCGCTGCGGAAATGAATCTTTCAGAAACGGCATTTCTTCACCCCCACGAAAATGGTTATGCCCTACGCTGGTTTACCCCAACCACCGAAGTTCCTCTTTGTGGCCATGCGACTTTAGCCAGTGCTCACGTTCTTTGGTCAGAGGGCTACTTACCTCTCGACCAACCCGCTCGATTTCATACGAAAAGCGGTTTGTTGACGGCAAACCGGCACGAGGATTGGATTAAATTGAACTTTCCAGCAGCTACCTACACCTCTGTGGCAATCCCCGAACTACTCCCGCAGGCGCTGGGTATGCCGGTGCAATCGGTGCAAGTGACTGACCTCGGATATTTGGTAGAAGTTGACTCAGCGGATCGAATTAAGCAAATGCAGCCCGATTTAGGATTACTCGCTCGCCTGGAACGACCGAACGCGATTATCACCAGTCTGGCTAACCCAGAGTCTGGTTTTGATATTGTCTCTCGTTTTTTTGCCCCGGGTTTGGGGATTCCCGAAGACCCCGTTACTGGCGCAGCTCACTGTGTGTTGGGTCCCTATTGGTGTCGTCGCCTGCAGCAGGATACCCTTTTGGCCTATCAAGCTTCTCCCCGAGGCGGTGTTGTTAAGGTTTCCTACGATGGCAGCGATCGCGTTTCCTTAAGCGGTCAAGCCGTGACGGTATTTTGCGCCGAAATGAGATGATGTTTAATCTTCAACTGCAACTCATTATGTCTCGTCTAATTCTTGAGTGTTTTTACTGTCATGATCAGTATCAAGGGTGTCGTGTTAGTCGTCAAATTTGTCAAACCCTTGAACGCCAAGCGGTACAACTGCAACTGACGCACTTACTGACCAGAATCGTGACGTATTCATCCCTGATCAAGCTAGTTTGAGCTTTGTTTAAGTACCGTTAGAAGGCAAGATTAGAGAGCAATCGGTGCTTTGATTCTACTTGGCAGATTGAGGACAAAGCACCTATGATCGAAAAACAAAGGTTTATTTATCCGCAAAAACCACTTTCGTTCTTCAGCCAGTTCAATCGTAAATTTAGAAAATTGATGAATTCTTCCGTACAATTCCAAGATGAATTCGATGTCGTTGTCGTTGGTGCTGGACATTCCGGCTGTGAAGCAGCCCTTGCTGCTGCCCGTTTAGGATGTCGCACTCTGATGTTAACCCTCAACTTAGATCGGATTGCTTGGCAACCGTGTAATCCTGCGGTGGGCGCACCGGCTAAATCCCAATTAGCCCATGAAGTGGATGCATTGGGCGGTGAAATTGGGAAAATGGCAGACCGCACCTATCTACAAAAGCGAGTTCTCAACGCTTCACGAGGACCCGCGGTTTGGGCATTGCGGGCGCAAACGGACAAGCGAGAATACTCCCGCGTTATGCGCCACATCGTAGAAAATCAAGAGAATTTGACCTTGCGAGAAGGAATGGTCACGGATTTGGTTTTGGGAAAAAATCAAGAAGTGATTGGCGTTGAAACCTATTTTGGAACTGCCTTTAAGTGTCAGACGGTGATTCTCACTACAGGAACCTTTCTCGGGGGATGTATCTGGGTTGGCAATAAATCAATGTCTGCTGGGCGTGCTGGAGAATTTGCAGCAGTGGGTTTAACCGATACCTTAAATCAACTGGGCTTTGAAACGGGACGTTTGAAAACAGGAACCCCAGCACGAGTGGATAAACGTTCTGTTGACTACAGCCAACTGGAACAACAACCGGGTGATAAAGATGTGCGTTGGTTCAGTTTTGATCCAGAGGTATGGGAAGAACGGGAACAAATGTGTTGCTATCTCACCCGCACGACTGCCCAAACCCATCAGATCATTCGGGATAATTTACATTTGTCGCCAGTTTATGGGGGTTGGGTGGATGCGAAAGGACCCCGCTATTGTCCGAGTATTGAAGATAAAATCGTTCGCTTTGCGGATAAAGAAAGTCATCAAATTTTCATCGAACCAGAAGGACGAGATATTCCTGAGTTATATATTCAAGGGTTTTCCACAGGCTTACCAGAAAACTTACAACTAGCGATGTTACACACCCTTCCCGGTTTAGAAAATTGTAAAATGTTGCGTCCGGCTTATGCAGTAGAGTATGACTATCTACCCGCAACCCAGTGTTACCCGACATTAATGACCAAAAAAATTGAAGGGTTATTTTGCGCCGGTCAAATTAATGGCACAACGGGTTATGAAGAAGCAGCAGCCCAAGGCATTGTTGCCGGTGTTAATGCAGTGCGCTTTGTGCGTGGGGAAGAAATGGTCGTGTTCCCTCGAGAAGGGAGCTATCTGGGAACTCTCATTGATGATTTGTGTACAAAAGATTTAAGAGAACCCTATCGGATGTTGACGAGTCGGTCTGAATATCGTCTGATTTTACGCTCAGATAATGCCGATCAACGATTAACCCCCTTGGGACGAGAAATTGGCTTAATTGATGACCGTCGCTGGGAACTCTATCAACAAAAACAAGCGAATATTACAGCAGAAAAAGAACGTCTCCATAGCACTCGGGTGAAAGGACACGAGGCAATTGGACAGCAAATTGCCACGGATACAGGACAAAAAATTAAAAGTTCTGCCACTTTAGCTGAGTTGCTGCGTCGTCCGGGTTTTCATTACGCCAACTTAGAAAAATATGGGTTAGGAAACGGACAACTGCATCGGGTGGAAAAAGAAGGGGCAGAAATTGATATTAAATACTCCGGATATATTCAACGGCAACAGCATCAAATTGACCAAGTGACGAAACAAACCAATCGTCCCCTTCCTGCGGATTTAGACTATATGAGCATTGATACCTTATCTATGGAAGCCCGAGAAAAGCTAGCTCAAGTCAAACCGTTAACTATTGGTCAAGCCTCTCGTATTGGTGGCGTTAACCCCGCAGATGTCAATGCGTTATTGGTGTATTTGGAGTTAAAAAATCGGAATAAGTTAGTTAGTGTTGATGATTCTTAGCTTTACCTATATTCACTTAATTTTTGTTGCTAAATCCCCGTAATAAGTGCATATTCTCAGGAAAAATTCAGCAATTCCTTGCACGATAAAGGTATTACATCGTCTGGAGGAGCAACAAAAGCTATGGAACGTGCTTTCATGATTACGCTGCGCCTTGCTGCAGGAATTGCCGTTGGTTTCTGGGGATTGTCCAAGTTAGTGTTTGTGAATAATTGGATTGGTCCCTATGAAAATGCGTTTTACGGTCAATTACCGCTGAATCCTTCGCTACTGGTTTATTTACTCGGTATCATTCAAATCGCGATCGCGCTAGCGATTATTTTCGAGTTTTATCGCAAGCCTGCCGCTTGGCTGGCAGTGATTTTCTCGGTGGTTAATCTGATTGCCAGCGTCAATACGTTGGGCAGCCCAGACAATCCGATTGTCAACAATCCTGCACCAATGGGAATTAAACTGATTTGGTTTTTCTTTAATCCACTCGCGATTACAGTATTACTAATTAGTGTGGGACTGATGCCACCCGTTTCTCGCCGCGTCGAATCTGAATCAGAGCAAGTAGCAACTTTTGAGTGAATTATATTTAGGAGTAGTCAGCTTTAAACCCAGTTGGCTACTCTCCCCAGACTTGATCTGAATTGTAAATCGTTAATAATCAATAGTTTTGTGCGCTTTTTCCAGCTCAAGGGCTAATTGAGTCAAATTTTGCTTCAATGTTTGCGATCGCGCAATTAAATCGTCCACTTCCCCTGCGAGCGTTTTGAGAAATGTACTCGACATTTTGTCCTTTCTTAAACTGACGGCGAGGAGATCGCCGACAATATGATTGGCTAACTCTCTCGTTTCTTTGGCTTGTTGGTAAAGGATTAATTCTTCTTTCATCGTTGTTTTTATTTGTTGTGTGTTAAAACTTCAAACTCAGACCGAACTCAAGACCCCTTGTTCTTGAGCATAAGCTATGAACAATTCTTGTTATTATCAGTTGTAGAAAGGCGAAAGCAACAAAAATAATGAGTCAAACTGAGTTAAAAGTTCCAGATAACGTAACATTTGAAGATGCCATCACGCTCACCCAAGACTTAATTGCCAAGATAGAAAACGAGGCAATCAAGCCAACCCAACTCCAAGATACCATTAGCGCTTTAGTTGCAACGGCTAATGGAGCACGGGGCTTTTTTGTCACTTACCTCACTACTGATTCCCCGGTTGCGGATCAGCCTTCAGATGCGGTCTTAGCCGGCTTAAAAGCGACCCCAGACTTAGTCAGTGAATTATTAGTGAAAAATGCCGCGATGTCCACGGCGATGGCGATAATGCACCGTCGTCAAAATAACGAAAGCATGGCGCAAGGTTCAGATCGCGTGCAACGACGCAGCATTCATTTAATCCAGCAGCTGAACAATGAATGGATACAAGAAAAAGCCCAACAAATGCGAGAGAGTGCGCTGACAGGAAAAGGAGAAGCAGCAGTCGCTTTTTTTGAGCGTTGGGGCTACGATGAAGAACAACGGAACGCGATCGCGCAAACCTTAGAGAAACTCGTTACCTAATCTCTCCAACTAACGGTTCCGCTATTGACTCAAGCGCTTAGAAATTTGACGAATAATCCCGTTACCAATTGCCCCCAACATTAAAATCCCTAGAGCGGGGGTAAAAACGGGATCCCAGAGTTTATACCATAAATTCAATCCTAGGGGAACATCTGCTGCACGTCCTACCAGCGCGATCGCGAACCAAAAGAAACTGCCCAGCACAAGAAATAAATCGAACATCAAGACGCGATCCAGCCACTGCAATAATTGATCCTTCATAACCTACGATACTGAATGAATTTTCAAGAAATTAGTCCCTTTGGCTCGTTGGACTGGCGAGCCACCCAGGATTAATATTTTATCGCCCGATGCGACCAAGTTGCGTTCTAACAAACACGCTTCCATCTGCATAATTAACGGTTCTAACCCTTCTTCTTTTGGCTGCAATAGTAAAGGTTTGACGCCCCAAATTAAATTCAAGCGATGGTACACTGCCAGAGTCGGCGTAAAGGCAACAATGGGCGCTCGGGGGCGTTCATCTGAGGCAATCCGCGCGGTGTAACCCGTTGTGGTAAACGAAGCAATACAGCGCAAATTCATCATCTTATCAATAGAATTTAAGGCTTCACTCAAGGCGTGAGTTTCTGTATTTTCGGCAGGTGGATGATCGGTAAATTCAATTTCCGGTTCCACTTGTTCGGCAATCCGCGCCATAATTTCCACCGCTTGCACAGGATATTTGCCCACAGCCGATTCTCCCGATAGCATAACCGCATCCGTTCCATCAATAATCGCATTAGCAACATCCGAAGCTTCTGCACGCGTCGGGCGTGGGGAATGGATCATGCTTTCTAGCATTTGTGTCGCGGTAATGACTGGGATTCCCTTGCGATTACAAGTTTGAATAATTTTCTTTTGTAGGAGAGGCACTTTTTCTGGGCGAATTTCCACCCCTAAATCGCCGCGCGCTACCATTAAGCCATCACAAGCATCGACTAGGGCATTGAGATGTTCCACCGCTTGGGGTTTTTCAATTTTAGCGATTACAGGAATGTGAGCTTCTCGAGACTGCAAAAATCCTTTCAGGTGATGGATATCTTCTACACCCCGGACAAAACTTAAGCAAACCCAGTCAATCCCCTGTTTAATGCCAAAGTCTAAATCCTGTTGATCTTTAACCGTTAGGGAAGGGAGACTTAAATTGAGATTGGGAAAATTAACGCCTTTACGTTTTTTGAGAACGCCACCCGTAATTACTCGACATTCGACTTGTGAATGATTGATCGCTTCGACTTCTAGTTCGAGCAGTCCATCATCGAGTAACACTTGCGCTCCCGGGCGCGCTTCTTCTGCTAGATGAGGATAGTCAATGGGAATGACATCTGAAGCATCGCTGGTTTCTAGGTTCGGTGTCAGGGTAACTGTTTTTCCCGCATTCAAAATCACTTCTCCTTGGGGAAGCTCTCCCACGCGAATTTTCGGTCCTTGCAAGTCTTGGAGAAGCGTAATCGGGGTATCTAGTTCTTGGGAAATCTGTCTGATCCGCGCGATCATTGCGGCATGATCATCGTAGCTCCCGTGAGAAAAGTTGAGGCGAGCAACGCTCATTCCTGCTTGAATAAGTTGCCGAATGACAGCTTCTGATTGACTTGCCGGACCAATCGTGGCAACGATTTTGGTGTGATGAGGAAAAGGATTGACGGACATGATAGTAGCTTGATTATTAATACTAAATCCAGCAATGAGGAGCTGAATAATTACCAATGGTCAGAAGCTGGAGCTGGCTTCAATAGAAGCGATACTCTTAGCTCTGACTCAAATCATAACTTTTTTCTAGAAAACCGTCTTCTTTTTTTTTACTATTCCCGTAGGGAATTATACAATTTTTTGGTACTTTTTATTATGTTTTATAAAATTCTATAAAAAAGAATTTGTTTTATTTGTTAAGAAACATTTATCAAAAAATAATAAGAGATAATGGAATACTTTGACAAACTTAATAGAATAAAAATATAAGAAAAGGAGGGGAAAACGATGGTCAATGCATTATCAAAAGATGCGGCAAATGTGAGGAAAGAAACAGCCCTCGTCCTGTGGTACGAACAAGTTAATAATCAAGATGTGGGAATTGTTGGTGGGAAAAATGCCTCGTTAGGAGAAATGATCCAACAATTGAAAACCAAAGGGGTCAATGTTCCGGATGGGTTTGCCACAACCGCGAATGCATTCCGCCACTTCATTGCGAATGCCGGAATTGAAGAGAAACTACGAGAACTGTTTTCTCGGATGGATATTAATGATGTCAACAGTTTACAGCGAACGGGTAAGAAAACGCGATCGCTGATTTTACATACTCCATTTCCCGACTCATTAAAACAAGCGATTACCGAAGCCTATCAAGAACTCTGCAACCGTTATGGGGACGAAACTGATGTTGCCGTGCGTTCGAGTGCAACGGCAGAAGATCTCCCAGAAGCCAGTTTTGCGGGACAACAAGAAACTTATCTCAATATTCACGGGGTGCAAGGGGTGTTAGAAGCGTGTCATAAATGCTTTGCTTCCCTCTTTACCAACCGGGCTATTTCCTATCGCGAAAATCACGGCTTTGATCACTTATCCGTTGCCCTTTCGGTGGGAGTGCAGAAAATGGTGCGTTCGGACTTAGCCAGTGCGGGTGTGATGTTCTCCATTGATACGGAAACCGGCTTTAAAAATGCCGCTTTGATCACCGCCGCTTATGGCTTAGGGGAAAATGTCGTTCAAGGATCAGTCAATCCCGATGAATATCTGGTGTTTAAACCCACGCTAAAAGAAGGGTATCAGCCGATTCTGGAAAAACGCCTCGGAACCAAAGGCATGAAAATGGTCTATGACATGGAAGGGTCAAAACACACCCGGAATATTGCCGTGTCTCAGCGCG
>CAZBPR010000045.1:20265-21361 GCA_964493825.1 uncultured Dactylococcopsis sp. | reverse complement strand
TCTGCAGTGACTGTAAATTCAGTTTGTAGCGCTTGTAATTCTTCAGGACTCAGTAGCGTTTCCAGTTCTTGGTATGACCAGACATAAAACGCCCCTTCTTCGGGTTCGTCGGCATTGGGGGTGGTAAAGCTATCGGCATCTTGCGAGGCGTAGAAATACCCTTCTGGTGCTGTCATTTCCCGTTGTAGCCATTCGACTGTGTGCGCGATCGCGCTTTGGAAAGCGGGTTCTTGAACGCCACTACTCCACAAATTGGCTAAATACTCCACAATCTGACCATTATCGTAGAGCATTTTCTCAAAGTGGGGAACGGTCCAGGTGCCATCGACCGTATAGCGATGAAAGCCCCCGCCAACATGGTCATAGATGCCCCCAAGGGCAAGGTCATAGCCCCGTTGTTGGGCAATTGCTTGGGCATCATAGCGAGATTCATAATGAAATCGGGTGCCGCGCAAGGCCAGTTGGGCGTAGGGAATCATGGGAAAACTGGGGGCGGTGCCGCGACTACTGGTAATGCCGACGGCAGTTTCCACGCCTTTGAGTAATAAGTCACGATTGAGTTCAGTGCTGGCTTCAGGAAGGGTGGCCGATTGTTGCAGTAATCCCATCACTTCACTTTTGAAAGTATTCAGTTTCTCTTTCTCTTGGTCATAAAAGCGCCGAATTGCTTTCAGAATTTCTAAAAAACCAGGACGACCAAAGCGCGGTTCTACGGGAAAATAAGTCCCGCCATAAAATGGAACCTGATCATTGGGAGTGAGGAAAATATTGAGGGGCCAACCGCCTTGTCCGGTCATCATTTGTAACGCCTGCATATAAATGCTATCGAGATCCGGACGTTCTTCGCGATCCACTTTGATGGGAACAAAATTATCATTGAGATATTGCGCGATCGCGCTGTCGGAGAAGGCTTCTCCTTCCATTACCGTACACCAATGGCAACTGGAATACCCTACTGATAGAAAAATTGGTTTATCTTCCGCTTGCGCTTTTTCTAAGGCTTCGCGGCACCAATACCACCAATCAATCGGGTTTTCAGCGTGTTTACGCAGATAGAGGCTTTCCGTTTCAGCGAGACGGTTAGTCATAACATTTG
>CAZBPR010000045.1:3111-20255 GCA_964493825.1 uncultured Dactylococcopsis sp. | reverse complement strand
GCATCAACTTTAGTGTCGCATACCTCACCCAACCCATCAGGCATTCTCAATCGACAAATCCCCTATACAAACAACCATCAAAAATGATTCTTGATGATCGATGAGGATGATGCAATCAACTTGACCCATTTGGAATGAATTGAAGCCCACCCCTTTCAATTTTGTATTGAGGAATGAGTGGGCTAATTTTTCTTATTTCAACCCATCCTTTCAAAACTGACAGAGTCCTAGGACTTTCTGAACAATTGCAGCAATGATTCCTCAATGTAAAGATTAAAGTTTCCGGAAGTGACAAAAAAGGTATCATTTCATTTCATAATTAGTCGCAAACAACGTTAAGATAAATGCTATAGATCTCCGACCCCAGAACCATGAGCGAAGCTGATACCCCTAAATCTTCTCCTTCTTCGGGCAATGATTATGATGCCATTGACGAACTCATTGCGTTTGCGGATCAGACAGATGAGAGTGAATCTCTTGATGAACTGATTGCCTCACTAGACGATTCAACTTCCCAAACCAATGACAGCGACTCCAATTTAGATGATCTGTTATTTAATCAAGAACCCGTTCAAGCAACGGACGACGCTGGCTTACCGGATCAACCTCAGCAACGGAACCAGGAACTGTTACACCGGAATGCTGAACTCCAAAAAGCCTTAGCAGTGGCTCAAGCTGAATTAGAACAGCAACAGTTACGATTACGTCAAGCAGAAGACTTAAATGCTCAACAAAATGATGAAATCAATGCGGCATCAGAGCAAAATCTAAGTCTCTCTCAAGAATTAAAAAATTATCGCTTACAAGAACAAAAACAAGTCGAAAAAATTAGTCAACTGACTCATCAGCTACAAGTGTCTCAACAACGAGTCGCCCAACTCGAACGAGAATGTGCACTGATCCAAAAACAATTTCAAGAACAGTCTTATAAATTGTGTCAAGCCGAAAAATATTCTCGGGAATTATCATTCCGCCTCCAGCAACAGCGTCGTCATACTTGGCAGTTTAAGTCTGCTCTCAATAAGTGCTTAGAAACGAATGCAGACAAAGAGGAGCACGAAGTGATCCCTAATGCTTCGGTTTCTTCTCAACCGATTCCGGCTTGGTCCAGTCAGAAAAGCAATGGTTCTGTAACAACAGATCAACACTCAGAACAAGAGAGCTCCTTAGAAGAAAAAGCGGCATCTCAATCGGAAATGATGGATTTTTCTCGTGCAGAGTATAGCGTATATGCCAATCAAACCCCTTCAGAAGCGTTCACTGCTGAGGCTTGGCAATCTGAATGTGAAGCGATGACTAAGGCTGAGGAAATGAGTGCTGGTTATGCCCCTGCCCCTCTCCTTGCATCAAGCCGTAAAAAACGCCAATCTTATGCTGCAGTGGAATTGCCCAAGTTTATTCGCTAAGGGAGTTTCTGCCATAAGGGCGGTGCGAAGGACGCTAAAAATCGTTTAAACTAGCCGCAGTGGCAATTTACTGAATTTAATCTAGAAATACCCATTAATACTTATGAGTGCAACTGAACTACTAACGGATAGTCTCGCTAATTTTCTCAATATTTATCTGCTACTTATTTTTGTGCGGATTCTCTTAAGTTGGTTTCAAACTGCGGGCTGGGCGCAACAAGCCATGTCATTCCTCAGCCCGGTTACCGATCCTTATCTGAATATTTTCCGCTCTTTCGTTCCTACGTTAGGTGGAATTGACTTATCTCCAATTTTGGCAATTTTTAGCCTCCAAATTATTTCTAGCTTATTAACAAGCGTTTAATTAGAATCGTACTCTTGGGCTAACACTGCTCGAGAAGCCAGAGGCTTTAAATTGCTCAAGTTGTAATGGCGTTGGTTGGTTGGCCGGTACACTAATTCTCAGGCTAAATTCGCTGACGCCAGGGGGGACTTCTGAAATTGAGCCGACGCGAGTCCGGTTTTGGAGGACCGGATTGCCGTTGGCATCATAAATTCGCCCAAAAACATCTGCATCATAAATGGTTTTTCCAGAAGGGTTTTTCGCCGTTCCCGTAATGAGAAAACAACTGGCTGCATTAGAACTTCCGCTGAGTAATCCGCCTTCATACTCTTCAGGACAGTCTTGATAGGAAAGATCAGAAAGTTTAATTTGTGTCATTGCTTCAGCATGAGGAGCAATTACTAATCCTGCTAGCCAAAACGTAATCGACAGGACAATTAAGGTTAGTTTTTGAAATCTCATAAGTGTCAATCTTAAGGGATCGATTATTGCTGTTGTTAGCTTATCGTATTCGGCGCGATCGCAGCCCTGCCTCAGGGGGAAAATACTCAAAAATTTCTTCAAGAAGCCATTACAATCATCATAAAGTGTAACACCATATACAGAAATAAAAAATATAATAATATTTGGAGTGGATTAATAACGAATTAAGTGAGGCATTGATGAGAAAAGTAGCTAAGGGCATTGCCGCTTATGCAGAAAGCCCAGGGCAACTCACTCAATTCTCACATTGGATAATTCATTGCTAAGGAGAAAATCATGAGATTAACTTATCGGGGTATCAACTACGAACCCGAAACGATGCCTCTCGAAACCGCTGAAGGTGAGGTCGCTGGGAAATATCGAGGACAGCCTTGGCGTTATCACTATCCACGCCATATTCCAGACTTACAACCGAAACTCTGGTTACAGTATCGTGGAGTACACTATAGTAAGCGTTCTGCTGTTCAATCCTCTCATAGACCAGACCTGTTGATTCCAGCAATTGGCGCTAACGCTGAGTTACCCAGTCCTCCGCACTTTACAACTCAAGCAGAAGAAACGGAAGCGGCGCAAGCTCATCTAGACAGTATTCGTCGTAACCTCGAACGTCGAATTGCAGTTGCTAGAGAAAAAGGGAATGAACAATTGGTTTCGCTATTAGAGCAAGAATACCAAGACTTGGCGATCAACCGCTAATTGGTTTTTAGTGGGGGGTTGCATCAAATGATCTACCCCCAATCATCAATTTGGGTGGTGCGGTTTTGTTTGCTGACCTCAATGATGGCGTCGAAAAGTATGGTATAACTCCCTAAGAGATCTCGAAGCTCATCATTAGTTATGAAAGGTCAGTTTATTGTTTTTGAAGGGATTGAAGGTGGAGGAAAAACGAGTCAAATTGAACAAACTCGACAGTGGATGCTTGAGGGTGGTTTAGGAAAGCCGATCGAGGTCATTCAAACTCGGGAACCGGGTGGAACAGCCTTAGGTCAGAAGCTGCGATCGCTGCTGCTCGATGACCCCGCTTTACATATTGATTATCGCAGTGAATTATTGCTCTATGCGGCTGATCGGGCTCAACACGTCAATCAGTTTCTGAAACCGCACTTGGAAGAAGGAAAAATTATTCTCTGCGATCGCTTCATTGATTCAACCACTGCTTACCAAGGCTACGGACGGGGCTTAGATTTAGACTTAATTCAGCAATTGAATGCGATCGCAGCGGATGGCTTGGCTAGTGACTTAACCTTCTGGCTTGATGTCGAGGTAGAAACGGGTTTGGCGCGCGTTCAACAGCGAGGGAAGCGCGATCGCGTGGAACAAGCTGATATTACGTTTCATCAGCGCGTTAGAACCGGCTATGTCATGTTAGCTGAGCAGTTTCCCCAACGCATTGTTCCCATTAATGCCAATCAATCACCACAACAGGTACAAACGGCGATCCAGCAGGTACTGCTGAATCATTTAAAAGAAAAAAAGGACGAATGAAGATTCGCCCTAGCTAAGAATGATTGAGCAAGGGGTTAGTTACTACCATTCCCGATAAAACCAGCGGTCAAGCTATCATGAGCTAAGAAATGATCTAGGTGATAGGCTCTTTCTTCAGTTTCTAATAAGATTTGTTCGTATAAGTAGCGGGTTGCGCGATCGCCAAGGCTTTCTGCTTGCGCTGCTTGCTGACGCAGAAGTTGAATTAAGACTTGTTCTGCACTCAAGTCGTGTTCGACCATGGTACGAGATGAGTACATCCCATCAGCTTCGGGTTCAAAACGACAGAGTTCAGCAAGTTTGCTAAAACTGGCTACGGGAACACCGCCAATCCCGTTTAAGCGTTCGGCGAGATCATGCACATGACCCTGCACTTCGTCATAAGACTCTTGGAAAAACTGGTGGAGTGAGTAAAACTCGGACCCTTCAACAACAAAATGATGCTTTTGGTATTGGAGATAAAGGGCTTGGAAACTAGCTAGTGCAATGTTTAACCCTTCACAAACTGGTTCTGTAACGTTTTTTTCTAACAAGACGGGGTTGTCTTTTACTTCTCCAAATGCTTGGAGTAAGCCTTGTGCAGTAGCCATAGGAAGTTTACCTCAATCAGTATGTCCTTATTATGGCACTAATACTAGCAAAAAATGACACTTATTGACAAAAAAGAATGACCCCATTTCTTTTGTAATTGAAATTCTTTCTTAATTTGTATAATTTTTAATAGTAAATGGATGAATAGTTAATGAGTAAAATAAAAAGGGCGAACATAAATTTTTTGCGCGATCGCGCTCGCAAGTGTCACCTGTTGACCAATCACTCGCACTCGTACTGCGCCTCGCTTGGTTGTCCCTAAAACTAATAAATAAGTTCCCACTGCAACCCCAGCAATCGGAAAATTAAAGTGACGAGGAAGCGCCGCAATTTGTACCCAATTTCCTGGGGTTACTTCTACAAGGGAAAAACTATTAGCCGGAGGAGAAGGAACAGTTTCTCGGAACTGGCCGCCTAAATAGGTAAAACGCCAGGGTTTTTGCTGTTGATGATCGTTTGTTTCATGATGATCATGATGAGCTTGCGATTGTGAAAAAAAATTAAACGCCATTGTTATCAACCACTAAACTGTACAGAGTTAACTCTTTTGGTAATTTTTCTTGTAAGCCGGAAGTTGCCAACACTCATGCAAATAGTCGCATAAGGTATCACGGGAAGCAGACACTCGCCACATCACAGTCCAAAACTGCCACAGTTTAAGTGGTGTTGCTAATTCCACTTCCAAAGGGTGATTACAACGGCAGTAACAAGGAACCTGCAACTCTAATAAACGTTGATAGACTTGCCAACGCTCGACACATTTGCAATGAATTTGGGTTTTGATTGCTGATTCTTCAGAAAAATTTTGATCCATCACTGTCAACAAATAAGAAATACTTGCAATAAACAGAAACAATAAAAGCCACAGCTTTCCGTCACTCATCAGACCTAGACTGAGGTGGAGTGTGAGGAAATTGACGTGTAGTTGCTAGTTTAGCCTTAAAGATAATAGTTTGCAACTATAATTTGAATTTTTTTCATGATTGATGAATTTGAGATGTCAAGGGATATCTGACTCATGCTGTGCCGGACCATGCTACGGTAATATCCCCCGCTTCAACTAACCAAGTAAAGCACTTAACTTAGACAGTAGTGATGAATCAGAATTGCAATAACTGTCGTTAAGTCCGAATCTGGAAATGGTTTTGCACAGTTGCTAAAGGTAAATGCCAGTATGGCTGGGTTCTCAAGTATCTGGCTCAAACCCCTTTGATCCGCTGATCTTCTTCTGAAGATTGCCAAGTCAGCATTTGATTCTGATCACGTTTGGTATTTGTGTATTTTGACAAAGCGAATTGATATAAGCCTATATTTCATAATGATTTATTAGAAGGCTGAATAATGATTCAAGTAAATACGGCTTATCAAATGTTTCATGGCAGAAATCGCATCCTTTTCTTGAAAGGGAACTCTTGACCAGAAAAAGTTGGATTCCCCCATCTATCCCGATCTGAATCAGCAGGTGGGAGTTTTTTAGTCGCTAAGATGGGGCTTTTCAGTGTAGGAAAGAAGCATCAAGAGCCTAAGCCTAATGATAATTTCGGTAAAATAGCGGTAACATTTAGTTAGAACTGTTTAATAAACTTAATTTGGCGTGGACAGTACAAACAAAATAGTGACCAATCCAGTAGCTAAACCAGTAACAGAACTGGTGATGCGATTTACAATTATAATATTTTGTATTGCACTCCTAGTTGGTGTTGGCGTACTTGGAGTTTATCTGTATCAAGTGTCTGATCCTTATATACAGGAAGTTCTCGCCGCCCCCAGTGACCCCGAACGAGGAGAGGCAATCTTTCAAATTAATTGCGCTGGCTGTCATGGCGCAAAAGCCGATGGCAATGTTGGCCCCAGCTTACACAACATTGCTGAACGTAAATCTAAGTTACATCTCATTCAACAAGTGATTAGTGGTGATACGCCACCAATGCCCAAGTTTCAACCGAAGCCTCAGGATATGTCTGATTTATTGGGGTATTTGGAAACACTGTAAGCTCAGGGATGGGTCATTAGCGATTTAAGTCAAGCACTAACCTTACTGAAATTGTTGAGCGTAAAATTGAGCGTAACGGGCTTGCTGATTCAGGAGTTGTTCATGGGTTCCCACTTCGATGATTTGACCCTGTTCTAAAACAAAAATTCGATCTGCCCCCCGTACAGTCGCTAGACGATGAGCAATAATCAAAACAGTACGCTTTTTGAGGAGTCGATCCAATGCTTCTTGCACCAAGGCTTCTGATTCAGAATCAAGGGCTGAGGTCGCTTCATCAAGAATGAGAATTTTGGGATCAAGTAAGACTGCCCGCGCGATCGCGATGCGTTGACGTTGTCCCCCCGAAAGATTCATCCCCCGCTCTCCCACATAAGTGTAATATCCCTGGGAGAGTTGGGAAATAAACTGATGGGCATTTGCGACCTGAGCTGCCTCTTGCACCGCTTCCAGGGAAGTTTCGGGCTGTCCAAAGGCAATATTTTCCGCGATCGTGCCAGAAAATAAAATCGTTTCTTGGGGAACAATGCCAATTTGACGGCGTAGGCTATTGAGAGTGACGTGACGAATGTTTATTCCATCAATCAAGATTGCCCCTTCTTGGGGATCGTAGAAACGGGGAAGCAAGTTGACTAAGCTGCTTTTGCCAGCCCCTGAAGCGCCAACCAGCGCTAACATTTCTCCTGGTTGCACGGTGAAGTTAAGATCTTTTAAGACCCAATCCTTACTTTCAGGATAAGTAAAGTTAACTTGGTCATATTCAATTTTGCCATTGACGGGAGGAAGCGCGATCGCGCCAGCTTCTTCTTGCACTCGGGGGTGAATTGCCGTCAACTCAAACACCCGTGCCACAGATGCTTCTCCTTGCTTAAACTCGTTATAGTTGGTGGTAGTAATCGAAATCGGGTCAATGAGCATTAACACACCGGCCCCATAGCTGATAAACTCGCTAGTGGTAAGGTTTCCTTGGGCAATTTGCCAACCTCCGAGTAAGAAGAGGAGTAAGACGGCTAGGGCTTCCAAAAACCCAACAATCGGAAACTGAATCGCTTTCACTCTTTCGGCTGCATATCGCGCTTTGCGATTATGTTCCGCTTCTGTCCGAAACTTATCTAAGGTGTAATCTTCTGCTGCAAAGGCTTGCACCAAACGCATGCCACTAAACACTTCTGTCAACATGGAGGAAAGATCGGAAACCCGGTTTTGACTACGGCGAGAAAGGGTCTGCACTTTTTCCCCAAACCAACTAATCAGAATGGCGATTAAAGGGGCAACAACCAGTAAAGCCAATGTGAGTTGCCAATTAAGATAAATGACATAAGCAAAAACGGCAACCAGTTGGAGCACACTCGGGATAAATTGGTGGAAAATATTATTGACGACTTCCCCCACGCGATCAATATCTTCTGTTAGGCGATAAGATAAATCACCGGTGCGGGTCGTTTCAAAATAGTCAATACTGAGGGTTTGTAAGTGTCCATAGACATTCGTTCTGACATCATATGCCACTGCCAACGCCACCTTTGCCATCAGAAGATCCTGCCCATATTGCGCAACTTTTTGCACAAGAAATAAAAGAGCTGTAATTCCTGCGAGTTGAGCACTGCGACTAACATTTCCTTCTCCCACTGCGGTTGAAATCAGTCCCGCTAACCAAGCCAGAAGCGGCCAAATGCCAACAAAAACGACTGTACAAGCTAAGGCTTGAACAATGGTAATGTTTTGCGGACGGATATAGGGGAGAAGTTGCCAATAAGAAGAAGGTTGTTTCAAGAGTTCGGTAAAAGTAAGCGGTCACCCGCTTGAAGTTTAACGCTAATTGGCAACACACTCCAGAGAAAATCAGACAGAGAATTGATGTCGAGTCATCAGATTTCCGGAGATCTGTTTGTGGGTGGTAAAATCAGTTCAGTGTAAACCGTTAAAAAAATTGAACTTTACGTCATATTTGTAAACCAATATTTACGTAAATTAAACATTATTAATTTTTAGCCCTGACCTAGAGATAATTTCGTTACTCTTAAAAGCAAAACTTGACTAATGGGCAATCAGGGTTATTTCTGGATAGGAGTTCACCAGCCAAATCCTCTCACACGAAGCTTCCTATAAACATTACAGGATACTTAAAATATGATAGAAGAACCCAATTATTCCTCTCACCAAACTTCTAACGACGATGATGCAACCAGTCGCAGTCAGCAGGCTAAGGCCAGTGCTCAAGAACTGAATGTCGAAGAACTGGTTGATCGAGCATTAGAACGAAAACAAACCCTTCAGGATACGAACCGACTGCGAAGCCAAGTCGGGTGGCTAACAGGTTTCTTTGTAATTGCTGTCATTCTTTTTGGCGGAGGTTTAGGCTGGGTTGCTTATCGTTTACAGGTACAACAACGACAAATTGCTGACCAGAATGCCACCAGTCCAGAAACCCTAGAACGGATACAGCAACTGGAGAGTCAAATCGAAACACTCAGCCAGCAAGTTCCCGATCTGCAAAGAATAGAAAGTTTGGAAGAACAACTTGATCAGCTAACCACAACTGTTAATGAAAACCAACAAGCAATGCAACAGGCTTTAGAAGAAACCGACACTCTAGACGTGCAAAGAGGTTTAGAAGAATCAATTCCTTCAGAATCAGAGGATTCTGCCCTTCCGGGTAATGAAAATGAAACAGGAACGTCTAATTAATGGTAAGGAAAAATCGTGTTGCCATTGTATTGATCATTCCTACTTCTAGGATGGCTAACTGATCGGCAACTCACGACGTACTAGCGAGTTAAATACTGTCAGTGACGCTACTAAAGTTAAACGCCTTTACTCTTACTCCAGGCACTACAGTGCCATTAAACCGTTGTACCTGGGATAAATCTTCAATTTGATTGAGCATTTCCGGTAGGTTTTGATTGAAACGCAAGTTTTTAATTGGGTAAGCGAGTTTCCCGTTTTCAATCCAAAAGGTACCATCTCGGGTCATTCCAGTCACTTCTAAGGTGCGAGGGTTCACATAGCGGACATACCAAGCGCGAGAGATAAAAATTGCGCGATCGGTTTCTGCAATCAGATTAGCGAGAGATTTGTCACTTCCCGACATGACAATTGGATAAAATGCCCCCGTTGGAGACGTTCCCTGTTGTTGAGACCAATAGCGACTATAGCTTAAATTTTTGACAGTTCCCTGTTGAATTAAGGGTAAGCGGGTGTTGGCTAAACCATCACTAAAGAAGGTTCCCAGTTGTAAGAGGGGATGGCTGGCATTACGCCAAACTTCCACCTTGGGACTAAATAGCGGTTCTCCCAGACGATTGCCCCCTTCTGAAGAAGACATAAAAGACCGTCCTTCGTCAGCGGCGCGGGCGTCTAAATTCCAAATTACCCAGGGTAAGATCTCGGCGAAGGCTGCTGGGTCAAAAATGACCGGATACGATCCTGGTTCAATTGCTTGCGGTTGTTGGGACGCGATCGCGCGATCAATTACTTTTTTGGTAATTTCCTGAAAGGGCAGCTGATTGAGGGCGTAACTACTCCGTTGATGCCAACTCGATCCACTCTCGACACGGGCGGTCAAACTAAAATTCGCATCGGTTGCCGCTTCACCAGCCCGTAACCCTTCCGAATTCCCAATCGCTTGCCACTTTACCCGACTACTCAGCGTTCCCGAACCCTCAACACCTTGCTGTTGACACTGTTGAGTTACCTGTTGAATGATCTCTCCCCGTTCCAAGGGTGAAAAATTCGCTGTTGCTTTATCATAAGCCGGTTGCCGGGATTCATAACTTTGAGGGGGCAAGAGTCCCACCCATTCTGGATCTTCCGGGGCAACTTGGGCTAACATCTGAGAACGGTCGAGGGTTTCTTGAATCGCCACCGGATCTAACTCTGTGGTAGCAGCCGACGCACTTTGTTTTCCGTAATAGCTAGTAATCGTCACTTTAACCTGAGTTTGATTCAGATTTTGGGTAATTTGGTTCTCGCTAAACCGACTCAGGGCAGACTCTTCTGCCGTAATCGCAACGAATACCCCCTCCGCTTGCGATTTTTGAATAATGTCTTCTACCAGAGAAAGGGCTTGTTCAAGAGTCGAACGGGTTGTCGCAGTCATTGGTGATTTGTCCTTTGTTATTTGTCCTTGATCATTGGCAGTAGGCGATCAATTTTCTATTAAGGGAACGGAATCAATCAGTAGCCAAAATTGACCCATTTGAGATCAAATCTTCTCCCTTGTCTCCTTGTCTCCCTTATCCAATGACTAACCCTTGCCTTCCATATCTGCTATAGACTTAGGAACCGCTGCACTCAAGACTTCATTCCCTTCTGTGGTCACGAGGACATCATCTTCAATTCTGATGCCAATGCCATGCCAACGTTCCGGAAGTTCCGGTTGTCCTTCCGCCGGTTTGGCATGAGAGGAGAGATAAAGCCCTGGTTCAACCGTTAAAATATTGCCCGGTTGTAGGGTTTGCCAATGCTCTTCTCCCAGTTTGTAGCCGCCCACATCATGAACATCAATCCCTAACCAATGCCCTGTTTTGTGCATATAATACGGCTTATATTTCTCTTCTTTAATAATCTCTTCGATATCTCCTTGTAGAATCCCTAAATCAATTAAGCCTTCCACTAAAATTCGGAGGGCTGTATCGTGAAATTGATTATAAGGATTGCCCGGTTGGACTTGTTCAATTGCTTTTAACTGCGCTTCTAAAACAATTTCGTAAATGGCTTTTTGTTCTCCCGTAAACTTGCCATTAACCGGAAAAGTGCGCGTAATATCGGAGTTGTAATAATCATAACAACACCCGGCATCAATCAAAAGTAAATCATTTTCTTGCAATTGTTTACTATTTTCAATGTAGTGCAGAATGCAAGCATTTTCTCCTGAGGCAACAATACTGGGGTAAGCCGGAGACATCGCGCCTTTTTTACTAAAAATATATTCGATTTCGGCTTGAATTTCGTATTCGTAAACCCCCGGCTTTGCCATTTGAAATGCTTGGTTATGGGCTTCAGCACCAATATCGACCGCTTTGCAAATGAGGGCAAGTTCTTCAGCACTTTTCACTTGCCGTAAGGGATGTAAAATAAAATTACTTTCCGCGATCGCGCCCGGGGCAATCCCTTTTTTCTGATACTGTCGCACCAGTTTTCGCCAATGGTTTAAAACCGTCTCATTAAACGCTTCATCCCGGCCAAAATGATAATAAATACAGTCGGCTTTTTCTAAATACTGCGGCAATTTTTCGTCGAGTTCATTAATGGGATAGGCTTCGTCGGCACCAAACTTTTCTTTTGCTGCTTCCACCCCAACCCGATAGCCGGTCCACGTTTCTTTTTCCAAATCTTTCGGTTGAACAAATAATACAAATTGATGTTCTTCATGATGGGGGGCGAGAACTAAAACCGCTTCTTCTTCATCAAACCCCGTTAAATAATAAAAGTCACTATCTTGACGAAACCGATACTCAACATCATTGTGCATCACTGCCATAGGGGCACTGCGAAAAATAGCAGTTCCTTGACCGATTTTCTCCATTAGCGTTTCACGACGTTGTTGATATTCTGCTTTGGATATGGACATAATTTGTGATTCGTTATTACTTTGAGTAACTAATGACTAATGACTAACTTTTAACAATTAACCCATCACTACTCATAATTTTCACTTGCATTTGTTCCGGTAAAGCGTTAGGTGTGAGCGTGATCTGATTGCGATCGAGAGTTTCAAAGGAACCCGGTTCCAGTAATTTTGTAAATTCTTCGATTCCGACTAAATCACAGGCATCTTCATCAGCAGCAGTGGTGCGATAATGACTGGGAATGACTAATTTCGGTTGTAACGTTTCCATCGCTTGCTTTGCCAGTTCAGGAGTATAAGCTTTGGGCCCTCCGCCCACCGGAATAATCACGATATCCGGTTTCCCCATCAGAATCTTCTGGTCAAATTCTAGAGGGGCTGCTGCCCCACCAAGGTGAAGAATTTTTAATCCCCCCTGTTGCCATGACCACGCAATGTTGATCCCAAAGCGCCGTCCGCCTTCGCGATCATGAGGCATACTAATCCCTTGGATTTCTTGACCTTGAAACTCATACAAGCCCGGTTCAAAAAGTACGCGCGGATTATTGGGTAAATTAGCAACGCCTCCTCCTTCATCGAATAGCTGACTACTAATCATGACTAAATCCGCATTCACTTCTGGTGCGGCATAACCGGCGGTGCAGCCAATGGGCTTGAAGGGATTGACTAAAACTCGAAATTCATCACTGCTAAATAAAAAAGCCGTATGTCCCAACCATGTAATCTCGACTTGTGGAGAGGTTTGGGCTTGATAAGCTTGTGGAGACAGGAAGATTGACCCCACAGTTGTTAATGCACCTAAACCAATATATTGAATTACTTGTCGTCGCTTCATCTTCACACCTAAGCTACCTTAACACTGGGCTCTGTTAAGGATACCAAGAAATTCTGCAAGAGTTGTTTCCCGGATGCAGTTAAGATGCTTTCGGGATGAAACTGTACCCCTTGCAAGTAGGGATAGTGGCGGTGACGCACGCCCATGATTGTGCCATCTTCTACCCAAGCCGTCAGTTCTAGAACTTCAGGCAGGGAATCCTGGGCAATGACTAAACTATGGTAGCGCGTTGCGGTGAAAGGATTGTCCAATTGGGAAAAAACGCCTTCTCCAGTATGATAAATAGGGGAAGTTTTCCCGTGCATCAACTGTCCGGCATTGGTGATGGTTCCCCCATAGACTTGTCCAATACACTGATGACCGAGACAGACGCCAAGAATGGGAATGATGGGGGCAAACTCACGGATTAAGTTTAAAGAAATCCCCGCGTCATCCGGTCGTCCGGGTCCAGGGGAAATAACAATCCCCGTGGGATTCAGTTGCGCGATCGCGCTGAGATCAATTTCATCATTACGATATACTCGGATATCTTCGGCAACAGCAAACTCTCGACTGAGTTCTCCCAAATACTGAACGAGATTGTAGGTAAAACTATCGTAGTTATCAATAACAAGGATCATGGGCGCATCTGAAAATAAGGCTCGTTATCAAATTTTAACGATTTGTGAGCGAGAAGTCCTTAATCCGTTTCACTGAGATTAGGGACGGGGACTTATTTTCCCGTAACCGTCGTATCAATCTTAATTCCCCGTTGCTGCATCATTGCTTCAAAAAGAGGAGTTGTCACCGCTTGTTCCACTGACCATACTCCGGGTTGAATCAGGTCTTGATTGAGTAATAATTGGGCAACACTCCCTGCTCCCATCCCAGCCGCGATCGCGGTATGATTATGATAAAAACCAAGTCGATAGTGTTCTTTTTCTTGACTTTGCCAACCAGTGACATCAGCAACAACGGCAATCCCGACACCACTTGCTAAGTCGGTTAATCTTGCCATCCCTAGGCTGATGCGAGATAACCCTTCAATGACCATTGAGTTCTTTAAGACAGAATGAGGGATGCGATGAGCAACCAGGGCAGTTAAATCGTTGTAAAAATTAGGGATGGAACCAAACTTAGTAACAACCGTATCCACTGGAAAAGTTTGGCTGAGGGTATAAGTTTCTGCCACATCAAACCAATAAACATTGGCTTCACCATATTGGGGAAACCGTACTGTTTCCGGTTCACTGTAGGGGATAACCTCTTGCCATTGTCCATTAATCCAAGCGGAAAAAGGGGATTGAATGCCTAAAAAAGTAGTTCGCATCACAGTCAAGCCTGCGCCTCCTGTTCCGGCAACCAAGTAATTTAAATGAATGGACTCTACTTGATCTAAGTGATCTACGCCTTTTCGCACCATTAAGTTAGAAATACCGGGAAATACACCTGTATGTAAAATGGCTGTTACTCCAGCTTGAAGTGCCGCTTGATGATAAGTGGCAACCTGAAAATGGAACGAGCGATGGTCACTGACGTCAATATAATTGATGCCTGCTTCAATACAGTTTCTTAAAACTCGACCATCTCGATGGTGAAACGGTCCGGCACAATGAACCACTAAATCAAAATTAGAAATCAGGTTTTTAATTTGATCTTGATTGTTCAAATCGAACTGTAAAAAAGGAAAATCTTGGTTATAAGAAGATCGACGTCCGGTTACCGTTACATTTGCTTGGCTGTGCTTCTGGATATCCTGTGCGACACAACGACCAATATGTCCCGTTCCACCAATGATCAATACCTGCTTTGCCACAGCTTCCCCTCGTAAAAAACAACTAGAAAAAGATTTGCTAAGGTTAAAAAGAAGAAATTTGTAATATTACTCAACAATTATCGGCTTACTTTCCCACTTAATCAAAGCAACATCTGGATTAAACGCACCAATTATTGAGATTATTATGCGGACTACTGATTTCCCTCGTCAATCACACTCATCCTTGCAAGGGCAAGATACGCAAACTCTCCAAGCAATTTGGCAAACGATTAATGCAGATAGTTGTCCCCATTACTATAATTTTCATCTGCACACCATTTGCTCGGATGGACAGCTCACTCCCCAAGCCTTAATTGAACAGGCTTTAGCCCTACAACTGCAAGGACTGGCAATTACCGATCATCACACCGTTAGAGGCTATCAAATCGCTCGTCACCATTTAACAAAATATCATGGTGGCACCTCTGTTCCGCAACTGTGGACAGGAGTAGAAATTACGTCAATCTTGATGGATACGGAAGTCCATATTTTGGGGTATGCTTTTAATCCTGAACATCCAGCAATTGTCCCCTATTTGCAAGGAGAAAGTCCTAGGGGCACTGCAGTGGCAGCTAAAAATGTGATCAAGGCAATTCACGAAGCAGAGGGATTAGTGGTATTAGCCCATCCAGAACGGTATCGTCGTCCCGCAAAAGACTTAATTCCAGCAGGAGTTGCGCTAGGGATTGATGGGGTGGAAACGTATTATGGCTACAAAAACACAATCCCTTGGCGACCAACACCAGATCAAACGGTTCAGGTTAAAGAACTGAGTGAACAATATAATCTCTTTAATACCTGTGGAACCGATACCCATGGTTTGAATTTGTTACAACGCGTTTAGCGACTGGTGAGAGTCAGGGAAATCATTCCCTGTCTCCAAAGCAAATGTCAGTTTTCTAATGGATTGCATCTGGTTTCGAGGACGTGATTGCTACAGAATTCAGCAATTTAATTTAATTTGAGTGGGATGAGCTGATTTGTGCGTATTGTTGGACTAGGGCTTCAATGGTACTCAATAACTGGTCTTGATTCCAACCTAAATAGAGATGCGCCGCGATCGCGCAGCCGCCAGCAGCAACGCCTTCTTTGACATAACCATCCTCATACGCTGTCAGTTGCGAATAACCCGAAGCCGCAAAACTTAAACCTGTTGCTAATAAAGGAACATCCTGTAAGGTTTTTGCTAAACCGACGGTATCCCCGGTTAAATCTTGAGCAACCCAGCGCGTGGTTCCCACAACGACTTTTTCTAAATCGCCCCGACTGCCTTCCCGTAGTAAGCGTTGCATTAGGGCATAAACCGCCAGCATTTGCGTTCCTCCTGCGAGTAACACGCCCACTTCCCGGCTTGCCGAGAGTGCCATCCCAGCAACTACTGCTTGCATCGGATCCCCTACCGCTGCTACCACGCCAAACGGATCCACTGGCATTTGTTGAAAATACCAATCCGTTCGTCCTAATCCCGCCTGGACAATTTCCCATTTTTGTTGATGATTGCATTGGGGATGACTACTATTCACTTTATTAGCAGCAGCAATTCTCAAGCCAGTGAGTAACCCTAATGCGGTCGTGGTTCCCCCCACCACACACTCACCAATAATTAAATAACTGTCTGGCACTGTCTTTGCCAGCACTTCCCCCCAATGCCAGCCTTGGGCAAATAACGCTTCCACGCTGGCTTGAGGTAAAGCATTCCCACTGGAAACACATTGGGCAGGGATGCCAGCTAAATCGATATGCGGTACAGCAGGCGGTTTCGGTAAGCCGGCATTAAAAACGTAAACGGGTAGTGCCAACGCTTCCACAAAAGCGCGGGAAATGAGAGTGGGAGATGCCCCTACAGTCAGTGGCGGTAAGGGATATTTCGGGTGCGGTTGAATGCCATTGACTAAACATTCTGCATCCGCGATCGCGGTGTAACGCCGATCATCCGGTGTCGCGCCCGCTGCCGAGATTTGAGGCAACAAACCGGTTTCAGTAAAGCCTAAAACACAGGCTAGGGCAGGACGTTTCCCCCGATATTGATTTAACCAACGATTACCTTGCTGAATTTGAGTATAAATTGGAATCATCTTTGTTTAATTATGCTTATATTGACTGTTCTGAGGGTACTTGAAGACAGGCAAAACTGGCATACTTAATATTTTCTAGGGCTTATGTTGTTGTTTCTCCTTGACTATCAGATTCCGGAATACTAGGACACTTGACAACCCATAAGCGATCTTTATCACGATCCAGTATGACATTGAAATTCATATCACTAATCTTCGTCTCAACTCTTACTATTTCCATCATCAATTATGTCTTATCGAGAATGAAAGCGTTACACTAACAATAAGTCAAGTAAACTCAAAAGTTTCAATTCATGATTAGTCTTAGTTGAGTCAAGATGAATCAACTTCAAATTTCTCAAGAAAATTTAACTAGAATCGAGGAGATTGCTCAACAATTTAATCTATCGGTTAATGAATTATTAGAACATATTAGCCAAGGTGAATTAACTGTTATTGAATCTGAAGAATTAGAAGATTTAATTGATTTACAAGAGGCAATAGCAGCGGAAAATGATCCCGAAAATCAAGAAAGAGTGTCTTGGGAGTTGATTAAAAACAATTTATCAGCAAAATAAATCTTGTGTCCCTGT
>CAZBPR010000045.1:0-3101 GCA_964493825.1 uncultured Dactylococcopsis sp. | reverse complement strand
GTCTTTTTACTCTTGTTTTACCGCAGTCCGGCCGCCTTTGTTGTTGATTTGAACTGCTTCAATTGTTTAACTTCACTTTATCGGCTTCCAAAACAAATTCAAGAAAGGATGGCAAAAAAGCTAGAGGATTTAAAGACAGATCCTTATCCTTCTGGTGTTAAAGCCTTGAAGAATGGGCAAGGGCGGTTAAGACTTCGCGTTGGTGATTAATGATATTTTTGTAATTCTTATTATTACAGTTGGACATCGCAAAAATATCTATCGAAATTAACACTCCCTCTGCTCAAATCAGCAGATGATTTTGCTATGGAGGGATTTGCTTTCACAACATTAGTCTTTCATATCAGGTTTAAAGTTGTAAAGTTGACGTTATCCCTGAAAATCTCTCAAAGTTGATCAATTCGTTAATTAGGAAACTTGCGCGACTTTTACTCCTTTAATTTCTTGACGATTCCGAAATAAGAAGTTGGGTCTTAAGACAATTCGCAGTAAAATCCATAAGGACTGAATTTCTCCGGGAGAAGACTTGCTTAACCATTGTCCGGGACGACAAAATAAAAGTTCTACTAAACGCCGATTTTGATCTGTGGTTAAGTTTTCAAACTGAATTTTTAAGCGTGGAAATTCTCCCCCTCGATCTAAAGCAGTAATGACACCTTGAAGCGTAATTTTTTCTTCAACTAATTCTAATTTGACAGCATAAGATTCTAAGTGACCCGGTAATGTGATGGAGTGAGTCAGTGCTATTTCTAATCCCACTTCAGAGAGTTTTGTTGTCACGCCCCAAATTGTTTCATTCCCAATTTTAACAGCAACAACCCGCCGTAAATTAAACCATTGATAAACATCTTGCGCGGGAATATCTAATAGAATGAGTAAGGCAGTCCCTAACATAAAGAGATTATAACCACTCCAGACCCACCCTAAACGCCAGTCATGACCCACTCCCATCATTGTCATTCCTAAGCAACGCCATAAACTAATTGCCGTTAACATAAAAAGAATCATTAATGGCATTGCTAATGTCCAATTAAAGCGAATTTTTTCTTCTCCTTTGACACCTTTCGGGGTGACTTTAAAGCCTGAAGAAAATGGATTAATCATTACTTGAATTGCTGTTAATGCAAGGGGAAAAGCAGAAACAAGCGAATAAATATCAGAGAGTAAGCTGGAACGACTCCGACAATTTAACCAAGAAAAAACTGTGAGTTGGACAATATAAAAAGGTAAAAAGAAATAAATTACTTCTTCAACTGTTGTTCGCAGCGGCAGAACGCCTAAAAAAGAGTACGTTAGAGGCATTAGTAAGAAAAAGATACGAGAAAAACTAGTGAACCAATGCAGTAATCCTTCTGAATGGGCAAGGCGTTGTTTTAAGCTTAAGCCGGGAATGGTCAGTGGATTGGCTTGGATAAAAAAGGCTTGTAACGTCCCTCGTGCCCAACGAATTCTTTGGGTAATATGAGCGCCAATATTTTCTGCAGCTAAACCAGCACTTAATTTTTCATCTAAATAAGCCAGATGATACCCTTTTGCTGAAATCCGAATTCCCGTAAAGTAATCTTCACTTAAAGATTCAGTAACAAAGCCTCCGGCAGCTTCTAACGCCGAACGTCTGACAATAAATGCTGTTCCTGAACAAACCACGCTTCCCGCCCCATCTTTAATCGGTTGAATTTGCCGATAAAAAACTTCTTCTTCTGGGGTTAAAATATCTTCTAAGCCTAAATTATGTGCAATTGGATCGGCATTATAAAAACTTTGTGGCGTTTGCACTAATGCCATCTTATCATCTTGAAAAAAGCCCACTGTGCGCTGCAAAAAATTTTTCGTCGGCACAAAATCAGCATCAAACACTACAATTAATTCGCCATTGGTTTGGGGCAAAGCGTGATTTAAGTTTCCAGCTTTTGCGTGTTCATTAGTGGGGCGGGTAATATAGTCACAGCCTAATTCTTCTGTCAGTGCTTTAATATGCGGTCGGCGGGTATCATCTAATAAATAGATTCGTTTCGGTTCATAATCAATGGCCTGACAACCCATAATCGTCCGTCTTAAAATAAATTCTGGTTCATCATAACTAGGAATTAAAAGATCGACAGTGGGACGAAACTTTCCTGATTTGACGTCCGGTTCAAGTTGATCTGCTTGCGGCGAACGATTCTTGACATTTAACATCAAAAAAAGTTGAATGCCGCTACTCACTAAAACTAGCATTTCTAGAGCAAATAACGTTAAACTAATGGTTCCGTTCAGTGGATCACTGACGTTCAATGTGGTCAGCGATCGCCATAAGAGATAACGAACAGTTAGCGTGAGTAAAATGATCACAATAATAAACCTTGCCCATCCCCTGGGTGTGGGAACAGTCTTCGTCACAATAAAAACCAAGCCTAATAAAATTAGCGTTGGCAGTAGTAACTCTCGGCGTGAGGCATTCATTGGGGCTTCTAAGAGTTGGGGTGGATTCTGTTGCAGTTGATAGAGTTGGTCAAATAACTGCGTAACCGTTCCTTCTCCTGCAAACCACGCGATCGCGACCCCAGCAGCAATCAGGATAATACTGAATAAAACTAAGGTAGTCAGGCGTAAGCGTAGCACTCGCCACCGAAAGCGACGTGCCCGATATTGTGCATTAAATTCAGAAAGGGTCATAAGGGAAAGCTGCGTTGAGTCTTTAACTTCATTGCTACTCAAAATAGCCTAAGGGGACTGACTTAAAATCAGCCCAAAGCAATATGATGAGGAACCAAGACAGTTTTAAGGAAATCCTCAGGAAAATATAATCTGCTCTTTAAGGGAATTGGTTAATCTAGAAAGCATTGATCAAATTCTATGTCTTAAACTCACCTCAGTTGCATCGACCCTGAAAACTTCTTTTCTGAGATTAATCATGACAATAGACAACTGGTTAACGTTAATTCATCCTGCACTAGCGATCATTTTTGTTTTCCCCCTGATTGGCATAGTGGTTAACTTTGCTTGGGCAACTCGCCAACGGCGGTTACAACTGAAAACCGGAAATCAAAAAAGCAAAATTCCTCCTGTGGTTGGGCGCGATCATGTTCAACTGGGAAAATGGTTATCTGCAGCAGTGGTAG
>CAZBPR010000044.1:0-21373 GCA_964493825.1 uncultured Dactylococcopsis sp. | reverse complement strand
TTGGGCGACTGGTTATTGGGGTTGCTCTAAATAGTCATTGATTCCAATAACCAGTCAATCATTATCCTCAAGAATGTTCATCTTTGTTTTAACTTGTAATAGCCTGATCGTTATTTTTAACTGTTATTTATTGTGGCAAATTTTAACAATCAAAAAAAACTTAACTCAGCTTGCAAACACACTAGAAAACCTAGAAAAAAGCTTACCTCTAACCCTTCAATTAATGGAATTAAACGCCCGACGCAGTGAATATAAAAGCCTGACACTGCGCAAAAAGTATGAAGTGTTACAGCAAAAATGGGAAACTTTATTCATGCTGGTTCAGTTTTTCAAATGGTTATACCGGAAGTATCACTCTTGGGGATGAAGACAAATAGACAATAGAGAAGTAATAGGGGATAATAGAGCACAGTTGATCAAATTAGGGGCAAAAAGCGCAATTCATCTCACTAACCCTTGCTCAAACTAGACCTTAGTTTTAATAAAAATCAAATGACTAAAACGAGGGCATGAGCAAAATAGGATAAAAAAATATCACTAGTGAGCTATCAACAAAAAGCAAATCTTATGATGAATCTATTTCCAATTTCGTCCGAACAACTGAATGGATTGCTGGTTGCAGCATCAGAAAAACTCAGCATTTTCACCCAACTCAATCAAGCATTTGCTGAATTTGTTGGCATCTTAAAAACGATTTTCTTCTTTCCCATATTAGGGATGCCCATCATTGTCCTCTGGTTAATTATCGGAGGCGTTTATTTTACCTTTCGTATGGGCTTTATTAACCTGAGAGGATTTAGTCATGCCCTCGCTGTCCTGACTGGAAAATACCAAAGCAGTAATAGTGATGATGATGACCAAGAAGGCGAAGTCTCGCCCTTCCAAGCCGCTTCCACTGCCCTTTCGGCAACGGTGGGTTTAGGCAGTATTGCCGGTTCTGCCATTGCCATTCAAATGGGCGGTCCCGGCGCTGTAGTTTGGATGAGCATTGCCGGCTTTCTTGGGATGTCGAGTAAGTTCGTCGAATGTACCCTTGGGCAAAAATATCGTCAGGTCAAACCGGATGGGAGTGTTGCTGGGGGACCGATGTATTACTTGTCCAGCGGCTTGGCAGAATTAGGACTCCGTCCTTTAGGCAGCGTTTTAGGGGTTTTGTTTGCTATTCTTTGTGTGCTGGGGACTTTTGGCGCTGGCAATATGTTCCAAGCGAATCAATCCTATGCCGCCCTAGCAGGGGTGCTTCCCTTTATTGCCGAACGCAGTTGGTTTTATGGACTCATTATGTCCTTACTTGTGGGCGTGGTGATTATCGGTGGCATTAGTCGCATTGGCGTCGTCACCAGTCGCTTAGTGCCGATTGTGGTTCTGTTTTACATTACCGGCTGTCTTTGGATTATTCTCAGTAATTGGCAGATTATCCCCGAAGCCACTGGGATTATTCTCAAAGGGGCTTTTTCGCCCACAGCCCTTCAAGGGGGATTAATCGGAGTGATTGTGCAAGGCTTTCGTCGCGCTGCCTTTTCTAATGGGGCGGGAATTGGTTCCGCGGCGATCGCGCACTCGGCCACTCGTAATGACCAACCGGTACGAGAAGGAATTGTTGCTTCCATTGAACCCTTAGTGGATACATTGATTATTTGCAATCTCACTGCCATTTCCATTGTGATTACTGGCGTTTACAAAAGCTTTGCTAGTGGCGAAGCCTCTGGGATTCAATTAACCGCTGCTGCCTTTGGTACAGTGGTGGAATGGTTCCCGACTGTGCTTGCCATTGCGGTGATTTTGTTTGCGTTCTCGAATATCGTTTCTTGGAGCTACTATGGGGAACAGGCTTGGATGTATCTGTTTGGAGAAGAGAGTACTCTCTTCTATAAACTCATTTTCATTGTTTTCGTTTTTCTCGGCTCTGTCATTAAATTAGGGATTGTGCTCGACTTTAGCGATATCATGCTCATTGCCATGTCTGTGCCTAATTTACTCGGCTGCTTCTTACTCGCGGGCAAAGTTGGCGATGACTTGCAAGTGTATATGGAGAAACTACGACTGGAACGAGCAATGGCAGGCACCTCTGCTTCTCAATCCCCAGCCGCTGAACAAGAATATACCGGTTCCTCGAAAAAATAATTGCCTCACTCTGACACTCGACAAGTAACCATTGTGCAGGGAAAGCAACGGCTGGATCGCGCCCTCGCTGAAGCCTTCCCTGACTTCTCTCGTTCGCGGTTGCAAAAGCTCATTGAACAGGGCAATGTGCAAGTCAATGGGGCCGTTTGTACCAACAAAAAGCAATCCCTTCCTGAGGGCGCAACTCTTCTGCTGTCAGTGCCGCCCCTCGCACCTCTTAGCCTTCAACCCGAGTCAATTCCTCTCGATGTCCTCTACGAAGACGAACATCTCATTATTGTTAATAAACCCGCTGGTTTAGTGGTCCACCCCG
This sequence comes from uncultured Dactylococcopsis sp., assembly GCA_964493825.1. Classification (GTDB taxonomy): domain Bacteria; phylum Cyanobacteriota; class Cyanobacteriia; order Cyanobacteriales; family Rubidibacteraceae; genus Halothece. Next base: position 18,936 of record CAZBPR010000044.1, on the reverse strand, counting down.
CACCCGGACATGAAAGCGGCACCCTCGTCAATGCCCTACTCGCTCACTGCGACCATTTGGCGGGCATTGGCGGCGTTGAACGTCCCGGGATTGTTCATCGCCTTGATAAAGATACCAGTGGCGCACTAGTCGTCGCCAAAAATGATTTTGCCCATCAGCACTTGCAAGGTCAAATTCAAGCCAAAACTGCCAAACGAGAATATTTAGGCATTATCCACGGTGTCCCCAAAGGCGAACAGGGAACAATGGATCAGCCCATTGGTCGCCATCGAGTTGACCGCAAAAAAATGGCAGTGGTTCCCGTGGAAAAAGGGGGACGCCCTGCCATCACCCATTGGCAACTGCAAGAACGACTGGGGAATTATAGCCTGCTTGCCTTCCAATTAGAAACCGGACGTACCCATCAAATTCGCGTTCACTGTGCTGCCATGGGACATCCTCTTGTGGGCGATCCGGTGTATAGTTCCGCCCATCGCTTCTCGGTAAACTTATCCGGACAAGTTCTCCACGCCAGAAAACTCACACTCACGCATCCGGTGACTGGAGAAACAATTTGCGCGATCGCGCCCCTCCCTTCCGACTTCACCAAACTCTTAACCGCCCTCAATCCCTAACGACCAATCAATTTGTTTAATCGGCTTTTTAAGTGTTTCAAAATACAAAGATAATTGACACGAATTACAATTACCTCTAAGATAGATATAACTTAAAAGTTCAAGAGTCTTCATTGAAGGCAACTTGATGACAAAGACTATAAAATTAATTTCAGGCGATTTCAATTCTCCCTAAACTCAAAAATTTTGAGGAATTAAGTGTTAACGCAGTGGTCTGAGTCAAAAGAAATATGCTACTTTAATTGATAAAATCAGTGATTTTCGTTCCGCTAAAGATATTTTTATTGATTAACTTGATTGGTTCACCTTTAGAAGAGAAAGTACTCTAAGAGCAATGTCCAGCCATCATCCCTCGTCAAGACTGATCCGCAGACTGATCCTGTCCTTTCAGGATCTGTTTCGCGTTTTGAGTAAACTCCTGAAAAAAGGACGATTCTTCTTCCTGAACTTTTTACGTCAAAACTTCAATAGCAATCAGTCTCAGCGCCAGCGAAGTTCCCGCCAACGTAAAAAACCGTTACTCACGTCAGCAGGATTTGTTTTACCCACCACAATATTAGTCTTGTTGGTGGTTGGATTATTTGCCGGTGCTTTGATTAGCCGTACTGGAGACCGCGCAGAAGATGTCATTCGCGCTCGCGAATCGCAACGCATCGAAAGTATTGCTGCCCCCGCAGTGGAACGTGCTAAAGCAAAGTTGGAATATATCTTTAACCGCGATCCCAGATTTCCCACCGGGGTGCCCTCAGAGATCGTGTTACGTGATTTGATGCTTTATCAAGATACTGTCAATGTCGAATTGATTCCTGATGGCAGTGGCGGAACTCAACCCGATCCTTACACACTTCCAGCAGAACAACGAATCGATCTCGATGGCGACGGTAATAACGACAATGCCTGGAAATACCAAACTGATTTAGATGGTGACGGCACTGAAGAAACAGTAGCTTACTCAATTTTGATGTTGAACGGCATTGATCGAGATGGTGATGGCAAAATTCAGCGCGTTGACCCAGACTCCTCAGATGATACTGATTCTGCAGCAGGAGAAGACTACGGTTTGTGGAGTAGCGAACAAATCAAAGCTGACAATCTGATTACAAGAACGGGTCCTTTAAGTATCAATGCTTCAGAAGGGATTTCCAGTGACTGTAAGATTCCCAGTTTAGAGGCGAAGGAAGGATGGTTTGCAGCCAATGCTACCTCAGTGCGTAAAAACTTCCAGGTGAATGTTTTTGTTGAAAACACCAATGATGTCAATAAAGCCGTCACTGCTTTGGAGTTCCAGCAGGATCGACAACTGGATAAAGGAAATAAATTTGGCGTCTGGTTTCGCTATGATTTGTTGATTCACCCCGGTCCTCCTTTTCGATTAAATGGAGCTGTTCACACCGACGGGAATCTTTTTACTTGGAATAGTGATGTCAACTTCTACCTTGTGAGTTCTCCAGATTCCTGTATTTATTCTGAAGATGCCAATATTATTGAAATCACTGAAATTCAGGAAGGCGATGATGTTCTATTTCAGGGGCAGGCTATCGCTAATGGAACAGAAAGAGTTGACTTATATGATCCTAACTCCCCGGACACTGGAAATCAACTTAAACCCAGCAATGACTCAGTCAAGGGAACTCCTGATAAAAACACAGGGATTTACAAATATAGCCTTGATCCCCTAGTTCTCTTTACTGAAGATCGATTAGTTTCCAGGGATAACCAAAATGGTGATGGGACTTATGACACATCCGTCAGAGACTCAGACTGGGGTAGTTCTAACCTAGCGACTCGCATCAGAAATGACATTTCACTTAAACCCTACGTAGATGACTTGTACCGCGCTGATGATCGCTGGGGACCCAAGCCGAAATATGGAAAAGAAGCTGAAGTAACAATTGCTGATTTGACTGATAGCTTTGACAAAAATGGCAAATTAATCCAAGATAATCCTCCAACTGGGCTTGATGTCAATCTTTTAGTTGATTTAACCCCTCCCGATGAATTTCCGGAGGAAGTTGGTCTAGATGGTTATTGGGAACGACGGGCTTATGTGCAAGGGTTACGAGTCATTGTTGGACAGCGTCTCGAATTAGGGAATGCGTCTAACTGGACGCTCGCAGAAGATAGAAACACAGATGGTGATCTTTATGATTCTGATGAAGCGGATCCGCTCTATCCCATTATCAATAACAGCAGTAGCCGAACCTATGAACGGAGACAACTTAAGACCCTCCAGGATAATTTAGCTGCCGTGCAAGCAACGACGGTTTACCATTATCAGCATGAAGATGGAGGTTTCCCCCTTGCTACCCTTGCCACTACTGCCCACCCCGGAACAGAACGAACAGTTGAAAATAGCACCACATTTAACCAAGAAACCATTGGGGGAACTGACTACATCATCACCAACTTTTTAGAAGGGCAAGGAACCGATGGTTGGGAGTTTGAACCGCCCGGTAGCGTTGACGGTAACCTTGTTACCACACAAGCTGACTTTGCAGACTTAATTGACATTGACACTACCACCACCCCACCCACAAAAACCCCACTGCGGCGTGCTCTAGAAAACTTGGCTCATTTTGCCGGTGATCCAGATGGGGCATTTCCTCCAAAACAAGAAGATGGCGGTAATATTGTCCATCCCTACCCAGAGTTAACGATGTGGGGGGATTATTCCAACCTCCGTCGCGCCCTCAACAGTGGTGAGGACTTTGATGACCTGAGCATTGCGGATCAAACAACGATTATTAATGCTGCTGCTAACTTAGGAATGCTGGCTTACAATATTGACTTTTTGCAAGCAGAACTTGATGCAAGCCAAAGTGCTATTGATACTGAATTGAGTAATGTTAGTGATTGGGCTACTATTGGCACTGAGCTTGCAGGTGTCATCGGCGTCGATACTATTGATTCTGATAACCCAATTATTGGTATAGATGGTGAGGTTTGTGATGATAGCGACTTAGGCGTTAATGCGAATTGCCCAAGCCAAAACCCAAATGATGTTACTGATCCATCAGATCCAGAGTTTTACGGAACTTACTTCAATCAGTTTTCTATTGATGATTGGATTACCTACATTGAAAATTCGGACAGTAAGTTAGATTCAGTTGTAGAAGATGATTTGGTTCCTGTTCTTGAAAAATACAGAGATGATTTAGCAAATAATCCGAGAGCAAAGTTTGCTTTGAACTTACAGCGAGACCGCGAGAAAGGATTTGCACCAGAGGTAATCGGTCGAAGTACTGAAGATTTCAATTCCAGATCAAGGGAATACACCATTCCAAATGGTTCTGGCTTTATTGAGGGTGCAATTGAGGAGGATGACACTTACACACTTGGTTGTGATCCAACATCAGACAATTATGGCTTAAGTCAAGTCAGCGATGATAAAGGTAAGTTTGGTCTAGCTACCATTGTTTGCAATGCACTAACAACAGAACAAACAGTCAAGTATCCTTCCCTTTACTACCTCTTCCCAGTTGCCAATCATGATCATGACGGCGGACCCAACGCGCGTCAACCCAATGAAGATTACAACGGAAATGGAGCACTTGATGGCAGTGTTGATGAAGAAGACTTTGATGGCGATGGTGTCGTTGATGCCGTTGAAGACTTAAACGGTAACGGAACGAATGATGATACTGGGCTAGATGAAGACCTCAATGGTAATGGTGTTCTGGATGCCGAACCCTACATTGCTGATTCATACATCTTTCAAAGGACATTACCTGGTGGAGCTACCACTGGGGTTAATGCCGGTGTAACTTACCAAGTCATTGATGATGCAAATAATAATGACATCGAAGATGGAGCCGAAAATAGCATTGCTGCAATTGCACTTCCCCCAAAACCTGATACAGGCAGCTTTGTATTACCGACAACAGGTAGCGGTGACTTCGATATTAATAACGAAATTACTGACCCCAGCGGTGGTAACACTTTTGTTTCCTTACTTGATAAAGGTATGTATAACGGTCGTCAGCAAATGTCAGTGCGCCACATGAACCTTGATTTAGCTTTGCTAAAAGATATTGCCAGTGGCGGTGAACCATGGATTCCCAACTCAGGGATTGTTTACGCTTTCCGAGAGGATGCCATCCGTGAAGACGGGATTGCGCGACCTCGTGGGACAGACTGGGGGAGCTGTAATGAAGACGATAAAATCACTAGTGGTGCTTGTGCCATGGATCCCACAGTACCGCGTGATCCCCCTAAAAACAGTGATAATGGCGTTAGTGCCAAGCCGGTTGATTATGCAACTGACCCTGACCGTCGTCCCCATGCTTTCCGCCTGGCTAATGGAGCAGATCTGCGTCGCAGTACCACAGATCGCGGATTATCTTTCATTACTGACAACCCGGTTGCAATGTTAGGTGACTTCAACCTCCATACGCAAGAGGAATTCACAGAAAAACTGAACATCAACAATTACAACAACTTCTACAGTCGCTCTAGCCTTAATTCCGATTTTGCCAGAGCGGGTAGCGACCAGTGGCGACCGACTGAAATCCTATCTGATGCGATTACCATTCTTTCTAATAATTATTGTGATGGCGTTATTGAAAATGCCATTGAAGGCAATAACAAGGGCTGTGGAAGTGGTCAAACATCGTCTTATCGGGATACTAAGTTAGACCCAGATAATGGGAAAAACTGGGTTCGCAGCATTCCAGGCGACAATAAGTCACCCATTAAGTTGGATCGCGATGGCAAAATCCTCTACGACAACGGAGGGACAATTAGCCAATATGATGATTTGAATGGCTCTAACAGTAAGCAAGGACTGAATAATGCCACTGAAACTACGATCAACACCGTTTTTGTCAGTGGATTAACTCCCACCCGAGAAGGGGAAAGCTATGGTGGCTTGCATAATTTCCCACGCTTTAATGAAAACTGGAGTGGTACCAACTTAATTATCAGTGGCTCTTTTGTTCAGCTCAACTTTAGTACCTACGACACGGCCAGCTATGACCATGAAGATACATTTGAAAGCGATCCAACTCCTGGTAATGGTGAGGTGATTCCATACTATGGCGCTCCGAACAGGAGATGGGGATATGATGTTGCCTTGCAATATAACCCGCCTGGCCCCATTGTTGAACGTTTACTCTCTCAGTCCGGTTTGCGGAGTGAAATTTATCAAGAAGTTGAAGTCAGCGATCCTTATATTCAAAAACTCTGTAAAGCTGCCACGAATAACTCTCCGACCTGCCCCTAACGAATCATGATGAAACCTCAATTTTCTTTTCTGTTGTGGTTACAACTCAAGCAAAAAGCAAGTGCTCAACAAGGGTTAACCCTGATTGAATCAATCGCTGCGATTGTCATTGCTGCTATTACCCTCACGACACTTGCTCCTCCCTTGCTATATTCAGCAGCCACTCGCGTGCAAAGCCGTAACATCCAACAAGCTCAAGCAGTTGCTCGGCAAGAAATTGACCGGGTACGAGCCATTTTCACCCGTGAAAAAGGGCTTGCTCCCGATAAGCAAGATGGTAATGTTCCCCCAGAGTCAAGCACTTCTCCTTTATATGCAGCCAGTGGACCGGATACACTAACGGCTGACCGTTCTGAGCTAACCAGTCCGAAAAAAGCCCTCAAACTAGACGTTGATGGGGATAACGAAGTGGATGTTTTTGTCCAATTAATTCGGGATGAAGGCGCTTGTTTCACCTCCGGTCGTGCCAAAGATCAGTTAGCAGTTTTCCAAATGGGGGTGAGAGTTTATGATATTGCCGCTCAAGATAACCTCGGCAGTTTGCAGACAAAAGCTGCCTCTTCACAGCTAACTCAAGGTCTAGGGCAACGCACCACCAATCCGATCGCGGTTGCTTATACTGAAATTAGCCGCAGTGACTTAAAACTGTCTCTCGACGAGTATCAAAAATATTTAACTGGAACATCAAGCAGCAATTGTCCCTAACTAACTGCAATTGAAACGATTACAGTGCCTACTTCACATTTCAGTAATGAGCTGATTGAGTCATGACCAACTTCCAATTTTTAAAAAACTATTTAGTTCATCAATGGCGCTCCCGCAAATTGCCAAATCAGGTCAAGGGGTTTACCTTAACCGAATTGCTAGTAACAATTATTATTGGCGGTTTAATTGTCTCAAGCATAACAACACTCTTAGTTGATGTGGTTCGTGCTAACCAAAAAGAAAAAGTACGGACAGCAACGCAACAGGATATGGAACGGGCACTGGAATTTATTGAAAATGACTTAAAAGATGCAACTTACATTTACACCGGAGATCAAATTCGGAACAAACGCAAAGGAGGCGAAATTGAATCCCTTGCTTCTCACTTAGATGTGACGAATCAAGATTACCAAATTGTTCTTGCGTTCTGGAAGCCAGAAAGAATTCCCTATTCTCCCGAAGGACCCCTGATCCCTCTTCAATGTGATAACGGTTCCGGCGGCTTGAATAGCAGTCTTAATTCCAGTGACACAACTCTTGAGGAATGTGAAGATCTACAAGTGGAACGACGCACTTATACTTTAGTCGTTTATCTTCAGGATAGTAATCCCAGTGAGACTTGGAGCGGTCAGTCTCTGATTCGGCGCTATGAACTGCGTAAATACAATAGTAATGACACCTATAGTAGCAACTCCCAAAAATACTTAAAGTTAACTATTAATGACGGCTATGTCGATCCAGTTCAGAAAGCAGAGGGTTTTCGGAGTTGGCCTTATGATGACGACAATATTAACTTACAGTCCTCCAAACCTGTGATTAATGGGACCACGGGTCCAGTTTTAGTTGATTTTGTCGATAATCCCGGCAACGATACCGGAAATCTTCCCACTTGTTTAGATGAGAGTGGGGGGACTGATACCAATGGTAATGGTACACTCGATGTTTATAGTCGTACCCCAGCAGTGGATCAGTCAAAAAGCTTTTTTGCTTGTGTCAGACAAAGCCGACTGGACGGAGATGTGAGTGAAGGGAATCAAGATGTTGTGCTTTATCTGCGCGGTAATCCTGATGGTCGCTCTGGATATAATATCAACTATGATAGTGATTCTTTTACCCCTTTACCCACCCTCAGCAGCCAAGTATTAGTGCGGGGAGTTGTTGATAAGTTCTTTGATAACTAAGTGAGCAGGGTAATTGCTAATGTTAAATTTACCTCCGAAGACAAAGGCGATTCATGGATTTACGCTTTTAGAAGTCTTAGCCATTACAATTATTATTGGGATTTTGGCAGGGATTGCAGCTCCGAGTTGGTTCAGTTTTTTACAACGGCAAAGATTGAATACGGCTCAAGATGAAATTTTCCGCGCAATCCAAAAAGCGCAACAACAAGCCAAGCAAGAAAATACCAGTTGGCAAGTCAGTTTCCGAGAAGAAACAGTGGATGGCAACACCATCCTGCAATGGCGGACTGAAGAAGAAATTGATGCCGATCCCGATCCTTTTCTGAATAATATAACAGGAGGATGGAAAAGTCTTGATTCAAGAATTAATTTGGATAATATAACTTTTAAGGGGAATGCTGGCGATTCATCAACGGCTTGGCGTATTCAGTTTGATTACAAAGGGAGAGCCTTAGGTGATGATGGCTTCTATCAAGGTAAAATTGTTCTTTCAGCAGATAATTTAGCCGATAAGCGCTGTGTTCTAATCTCAACTATTTTAGGCACCATTCGCGAAGCTCAAGATGGAGAGTGCAGTTAAGGTACAGTATCAATGGAGAATAGGGGACTCGAACCCCTGACCTCTGCGGTGCGATCGCAGCGCTCTACCAACTGAGCTAATTCCCCGTTCCGCTACCGATCTTAACATTTGCGAGTTGTTGCTTCACCCGTTCCAGTTCTAATTCTTGCAGATAGTCCACGGTCCAGTTGGCTTGCCGTTGCAACATATGGAAGGGATAAGTATTGGCGACCCCAACCACCTGCATCCGCGCCCGCTTTCCGGCTTCAATCCCGCTAGGAGTATCTTCAATCACGATACACTGCTCCGGCGTTAGATTTAAGTCAGAGTACTGTTCATTTAATTTTTCCACTGCCGTTAAATAACCCTCCGGATCCGGTTTACTTTTGGTGATGTCGTCGCTGGTTAAAACCACTGCAAAGGCTTCCCGAATTTTGATACGATCTAAAACGTATTCCACATTTTCTCGGCGCGCCCCTGTCACTAAACCGAGAACCAAACCTGCGCCCCATAATTCACGAATAAATTCTTCAACTCCTTGATAGATAGGGAGTTTTTCTTCTGCTTCTAAACACTCTTGGTATTTGCGAGCTTTTTTGTTTAAAAGTTGTTCTAAATAGTCATCACTGACAACACGACCGCGACGCTCAAGAATGGCAGCAATACAGGCGCGATCGCTGCGCCCTAAACACACTTCATTATGTTCTTTGGCATCCGGACGCAAATTTTCTCCCAACAAAATTTCTTCAATCAACTCTTTATGCAGGGATTCGTCATTGATAATAACGCCATTAAAATCGAATAATACAGCCTTTAAAGTCATTGTTAAGCAGGTGCCGTCGCAGGGATCTCTTCATCTTCTTCTACCATGACAGTAGAAGTGGTGGAAACGGGTTGGGGTTTTCGTCCGATATTAACTTGGTGCAATCCCCAAATAGTATGAGTTTCTCGGGCAACAAATCCGGCATTTTCTAGCCATTGTTCCACATTACCTTGGGCATACTCTTGAATGTAGGGTTCTTCAAAGATATTCGTTAACCATTCAGAATGCCGTAAGGTGTCTTGATTGCCATCCAATAATAAAAACTGTCCGCCCCCTTTGAGTAAACGGAACGATTCTCTTAAAATGGCCTTACTAATATTAACCGGGGTTTCGTGGAATAAAAGCGATGCTGTGACTAAATCAAAGGTTTCTCCAGATAATCCCGTTGCTTCTGCTTTGCCATGACGCCATTGAATTGGCAAGTTTTGAGCTTGGGCTTTGCGCTCTGCCATAATCAACATATAAGGCGATAAGTCTAAACCAATTACTTGCGCATTGGGAAAAGCTTGTTGTAGCAAAACGGTAGTTGACCCAGTACCGCATCCTAAATCGAGGATACGTTGCGGTTTGCCTTGCACTAATTTCACTGCATCTTCTCGCACCCAAGTTTCATGAGGGGGAAGAAAATAGCGCGTAATCGGATCATAGGTAACAGCAGCATCAGCAGTGAGGTAGCCCCCCGTGACGCCATGAAAATTTTGCGATTGGTAGTAATTCGGATATTCTAGGTTAGGGTTGGCAACGCGATCGCGCTCTTGCTCCCAATTAATGCTTTGTTTTAATTCTTTCAGTTGTTCCTGATCAATCAAGTTGCTGACAATCGGTTTCAAAAATTGTTCCCAAAGGGTATCAGTGCGTACAGTCATTACGTTTTGAATTGGCAAGGGACATCATTATTAAGAAATTTTAACGTTTAATCGCAGGTCAGAAGCGTTCAGATGCAACAAAAACCAAATGCCAAAACAGCAATTCTTTGCGGCTATTACGGTCAGGATAACGTCGGGGATGATGCCCTCCTCATGACGTTAATCCAAATGCTGCCAGCAGGAATCCAACCCCTGGTCTTATCCGCAGCGCCCCAAGCAACCCAAGACAATTTACACGTTCCTGCTATCCCCAATCGCTCCGCTTTTCCCATTTTAAAAGCCCTCGCAAACGCCGACTATTTCATCTGGGGGGGAGGCAGTTTAATGCAAGATGCGACCAGTTTGCGCAGTCCCATCTATTATGCCGGCTTAATGGCATTAGCCCAGCAGCGAGGATTGCAAACGATGGCTTGGGCACAGGGCGTTGGCCCCTTAAAATCGGCATTTTCCCGTTGGTTAGCCCGCAAAGCTTTAATGGGATGTGACAAAATTAGTGTGCGCGATCGCGCTTCTGTGGAATTATTAAGTACTTGGGGTTTATCTCCCCTTCTTGCCCCTGATCCGGTCTGGGCATTGGAAAGCGAATCATTTCCTAAACTTTGGGAACTCCCTGCACCCAGAATTGCAGTCACGTTACGGCAACATCCGCAACTGACTCGCCCGAAACTGAAAGCGCTGACCACCGCTCTCATTTCTTTTCAAAAAGCCACAGATACTTGTCTTTTATTAGTTCCCTTTCAACCGCAAGATTACGCCCTTGCTGAAGAAATTGCCAGTCAACTTCCCGATCCCAAAGCCGTGATTAGGGGGGAAACGCCCACTCGCCTGAAACGATTGTTTCGTGGGGTAGAAATGGCAATTGGGATGCGCTACCACAGTTTAATTATGGCAGCAGCAGCACAATGCCGATGTTTTGCCTTGAGTTACGATCCAAAAATTAGTCAGTTGATGACAGAATTTGACCTTCCGGGTTGGGAACTGTCAAATATTCCCGATGATCCGAATCTGATTAGCAAAGCCTGGTTAGAACATTATGCCAATGGGGAAGGGTTAACCCCAGCTCAAATTCAATCCCAGCGCGATCGCGCCCTCATGCACAAAGATTTATTCGTCGAGTTTTTTCGCGATTAATTCAGGGTTACCTTCTTGGAAATCAATTCCTGCTTGCCTCCCTTACCGCTGCTTGCAATTAAACTGTAGCGGCTCATAAGCTAAAATATAACCGCTAGTCGCTGTTTTCCTCATTGTCCCAACAAAATTAGCCAGGAATACCGGAGCGCACTTTTCTCAACAAACTAGCACTCGTCGTTACACCTAACTCAAACAAAAAATCAAAATGTCTAGCGTAGAATCTCCCGTAGCACAGGAAAAATCTGAACCGATTAAACTGCCAAAAACCAGCGAGTCAGAAAAGCTCAAGCGGCTTCGCCACACTGCCTCTCACGTGATGGCAATGGCAGTGCAACGGCTGTTTCCCGACGCGCAAGTGACGATTGGTCCTTGGACGGAAAATGGATTCTACTATGATTTTGATAAACCTGAACCTTTCACCGAACAAGACTTAAAAGCCATCAAAAAAGAGATGGTGAAGATTATTAAAAAGAAATTACCCGTGATTCGGGAAGAAGTGAGTCGGGAAGAAGCCCAAAAGCGCATCGAGGAACTGCAAGAACCTTATAAACTCGAAATCCTTGGCGATATTAAAGGCGGTCCCATCAGTATCTATCATTTAGGGGAAGAATGGTGGGATTTATGTGCAGGACCTCATGTTGAAACCACAGGCGATCTGAACCCGAAGGCAATTGATATTGAAAGCGTTGCGGGGGCATATTGGCGCGGTGATGAAAATAACCCCCAACTCCAACGGATTTATGGCACCGCTTGGGAAACGCCAGAACAATTAGCCGAGTATAAACGACGTAAGGAAGAAGCCCTCAGGCGGGATCATCGTCGCCTGGGGAAAGAACTGGGACTCTTTCTATTTAACGATGTCGTCGGTCCGGGCTTGCCCTTATGGACGCCGAAGGGAACCATGTTACGGACGATCTTAGAAGACTTTCTTAAACAAGAACAACTCAAACGCGGCTATTCTCCCGTTGTGACCCCTCATATTGCCAGAGTGGATTTATTCAAAACTTCGGGACACTGGCAAAATTACCATGAAGATATGTTCCCCTTAATGGCGGAAGATGAAAAAGCAGCGGCTGAGGAACAAGGGTTTGTTCTCAAACCGATGAATTGTCCCTTTCACATCCAAATTTATAAAAACGAACTCCATTCCTATCGCGATCTCCCCATTCGCCTGGCTGAATTTGGAACCGTTTATCGCTATGAACAATCGGGAGAATTGGGGGGACTCACCCGAGTGCGCGGTTTTACCGTTGATGACTCTCACTTGTTTGTCACGCCGGAACAACTCGATGATGAGTTTCTTAGTGTCGTTGATTTAATTCTCTCGGTTTTCAAGAGTTTACAGTTGACCAACTTTAAAGCCCGCTTGAGCTTCCGCGACCCGAATTTAGATAAATATATTGGATCCGATGAAGCCTGGAATAAAGCGGAAAATGCTATTCGTCGCGCTGTGGAAAAATTGGGAATGGACTATTTTGAAGGGATTGGCGAAGCCGCCTTTTATGGTCCAAAACTTGATTTTATTTTCCAAGATGTTCTTGAACGAGAATGGCAACTGGGAACCGTTCAAGTGGACTATAACCTCCCTGAACGTTTTGATTTAACCTACATGGCAGAAGATGGAACTCGCAAGCGCCCGGTGATGATTCATCGCGCGCCCTTTGGTTCCGTAGAACGTTTAATTGGGATTTTAATTGAACAGTATGCCGGTGATTTTCCTCTGTGGTTGGCACCGGAACAAGTACGGTTATTACCAGTGAGCCAGGAACAATATGACTTTGTTCAACGCGTGGCGACTCAAATGCAGCAAGTCGGCATTCGCGCAAAAGCCGATCTCAGTGGAGAACGACTCGGAAAATTAATCCGCAATGCAGAAAAGCAAAAGGTTCCTGTGATGGCAGTTGTGGGCGCTAAAGAAGTGGAAGGCAATAGCCTTAGTGTTAGAACCCGCGCCTCTGGAGAGTTAGGGAGTATGGATGTTGAGGAAGTGGTAGCCAAACTGCAAAGCGCGATCGCCTCCCACGAAAATTTCTAAAGAATTTAGCTGCTGGGAATTTTGAGCAACTCACGATAAAGTTCTTTCGGAAAATCCACAACGCCCTCTTTATGGTAGGTTTTAATAACACTGATCAAGTAACCGATAAAATCTGCATTTTGCAGGGCAATTTCATAACTGAGTTCTGCGCTGCCATCAAACTGTAATCGAAAGCGAGTTTGTTCTAAGGGAAGAGAAGAAATGGTCCATGTCGCGATGAAGGGAATGGGTTTCCCTCCTTCAATGGGGCGCTGTCCTTCTAATCTTCCCTCCTTATACAAACTAATTGCCAACGGTAACCAGCTTTTTTCCTTTGGTGCATAAGGACTATAGGGAATAACAGCTTCTCGACCAACCGGTTTTAAGGTTTCAATTGACATCTTAAGTTTCCAAGGTGAGGGTTTTCCAAAAAATGAGTCGGATAATTGACTATCCCTCAGTATCCTACCCATTATTTATATTAAGCATCAAGTTTCACTCGTTTTACTCGTATCGCAACACAACTCAAAAATAATCCTTATCAAGTTCCTCGGATTGATTGTGCCAATCGGGATCTTTGCCAAGAGCGATCAATTTTTGCTAAGACTGATGAAATCAACTGTGCTCACAACATCCACTGAGAGAAAGCCGAATAAAGTGCCTAATTCTCATTTTGCGGAAGGCAATCCCCTGAGTGTTGCCCCCATGATGGATCGTACTGATCGCCATTTTCGTTATTTAATGCGTCAAATTACACGGAAAACGTTGCTCTATACGGAAATGGTCACGATTCCGGCAATCCTGAACGGCGATCGCGCAAAATTATTAGGCTTCTCTCCAGAAGAACATCCCTTAGCGTTACAAATTGGAGGAGATGATCCGGAAAAAGCTGCCGAATGCGCTCGCATTGCTGCTGATTGGGGTTATGATGAAATTAATCTCAATGTCGGTTGTCCCAGCGATCGCGTCAAAAGTGGGAATTTCGGAGCCTGTTTGATGGCCCAACCCGAGATTGTGGCGAATGTGATTGAAGCGATGCAACAGGCTGTGGAGATTCCTGTAACCGTTAAACACCGGATTGGCATTGATGAGCGCGATCATTATGAAGACATGAAGAACTTCGTGCGCATTGTCTCTGACGCCGGTTGTCAAAGATTTACGGTCCATGCGCGAAAAGCTTGGTTACAAGGGCTCAGCCCAAAAGAAAATCGTAATGTTCCTCCACTACGTTATGAAGATATTTATCGTTTAAAACAAGAGTTCCCTCGCCTTTTTATTGAAATTAACGGCGGCATTAAAACGCTTCCCGAAATTAAGGAACATTTAAAATATGTGGATGCAGTGATGATTGGGCGTGCTGCTTATGATAATCCCTATTTATTTGCAAGTGTTGATCAAGAAATTTATGGGGAAAGCGCTACTCCTCCTACGATGAAAGACGTTGTTGAAGCAATGCTGCCTTATCTTGATTATTGGGTCAATTGTGGCTTAAAACTTAATAGCATGACTCGTCATTTAATTCATATCTTTAATGGACAACCAGGTGCAAAACAATGGCGGAGATATCTTACCGAAAAAGGCTGTGAATCCAATGCAGGTGCAGCAGTAGTGGAACAGGCTTTAAATTTAGTTCAACATCGTTTTTAAATGCTTGTTGGGAGTCCATTGAATTGCCCCATGTTTTCCTGTGAAATAAAGATCGATTCCTTCTTGATTCATCTTTATTTGCAGTTCCTTGGAAATTTCGTCAGCAATCGCGATCGCGCTTTCAGGTTGCAACTCTTCTAACCATACTGTTGCAATTTCTTGCCCTTGCCACAATAACAGATCGATTCCCCTGAATTCATTGCTAAAATTTGGCGGAATTTGTGTAGGGTAACTTAATAATCCCCAGTCTTGCTTGCCAACTGTCAGTTTCAGGAACATGGGATTAACTTTTGTGATCGCTAATCCTCGTTGTTGAATCAGAATGTCGTTCAGGGATATTCTTTGCTGAGACATCACGGGAAGACTGGTTTGGTTCTCAAATTCTCTTCCTAAAATGGGCTGATAAAAGAATTGCGTGAGACTCACTTGTTCTGCTAAATATTGCCAACTCTGATTTGATGATAACGCGATCGCGTGATCAATCGTTTGAATTCCCTCTTGTGCTAAAAATGGTAAAACTGTGTAGCGAATCGTCTCTTCATTGCCACAGTTAATCAGCGTTGTTCTGCCATTATGTTGAATCAAAATAATGGGTTCTTCTGTTGCAAAAACTGTAACTTGCTTTGTCATTAACTGCTTGTAGGTAATCGGAATAATAATGACTAAAATTGCAACAAAAGCAGCTAATTTCCAATGTTGTTCCCCGTGGGAAGATTTCCAAATCAAAATAATGAGACTAGAGACGATTAACAGTTGCCATAATGCCAGTTGTCCAAAGAGTAAGTAACTCCCGGGTAATCGA
Source organism: uncultured Dactylococcopsis sp. (assembly GCA_964493825.1). Classification (GTDB taxonomy): domain Bacteria; phylum Cyanobacteriota; class Cyanobacteriia; order Cyanobacteriales; family Rubidibacteraceae; genus Halothece. The sequence goes on along the minus strand of CAZBPR010000044.1, from coordinate 3,373 downwards.
TTAAATGCAGAAATACCCGCTATTAACCATTGTGTCGGATAAAAAAGAAGTTGCGCGATCGCGCTGCCGAACTCAGGAATGAATAAACCGATAAAACCACTCAGCATCCCTCCTAAAATTAGCAGAATTGCCAACGGTGTTAGAAAAATATTTAACAAAATACTATAAGTGGCAACGGTTCCAAAATGAAACAGCTGTAACGGAAACACCCAAGGGAAAACCGCAATCGGCACTGCAATCAAAGACGCGATTGCTGGCGGTATAAAGTCTAAACGGTTTAATAATGGCGGTAAAGTAATAATTAAACCTAAGGTTGCTAAAAAACTAAACTGGAATCCTAAATCAACAATCCATAATGGGTTAATGAGTAATAAAATCGTTGCAATCATCAACAGCGATTGTGTGGAATTCACTTTCCGTTCTGTCAATAATCCCAATAATCCGGCAACCCCCATTAAACTGGCTCTTAAAATTGACGGTTGTAAGCCAGTTAATCCCACATAGAGCACGAGAATTCCAACGCCAATGGCAAATCGAAGCGATACTTTCAACCGTTGCGTAACCCCTAAAATCAATCCCAATAAAAGGGAAACATGAAATCCAGATGCAGCTAGAATATGCGCTAAACCAGCTCTCAAGAACTGATCTTGAATATCGTAGGGTAAATTAACCGCTTTTCTCCCCAAAACCATCGAACTGATGAGTTCTCCTTGCGGACTTCCTAAAGCGTCTTGATGAATCTTGATCACGCGATCGCGCAACCGCCAAAATCCCCAATTTCCTTTTTCTAAAACTTTGACTTTTCGTCCACTGATTCCTGCAAAGGCACTGTTCCAGTTGAGATATCGACTAAAATCAAATTGTCCGGGATTCTCTGGAGTTTGAGGGGGGTACAGATAGCCAGTCATTTCTATTTTTGAACCTGGCTCAATCTCTGTTTTTAAACTTACGGGAAGAGTTGTGTAGAGTCTCCCCGTAACGGCTTGCTTTTTAGTTTCTTGTTTTATAGATTCTGTGGCTAGCCAAAATCGTAACTTTCCAGTACGGTTAAGCGTTGGAGAATTTAATACTTTTCCCACAACAGTTACATTAATGCCATTGGTGTTGGAAGGAATCAGTTGACTGACATCATTATGAGTTGGTGTGGGGGAGCGAAGATAAAAGGAAGTAAACGCAATTAAAGTGATGCCAATAATAATCAAGATAGAGCGCGATCGTAAGTTCCACCACTGATGATCAGAGGCAAACTTCCACAGCAACCCCCCTGTAATCAGTCCAAAAATCAGGATAGTTTGCCAATATTGCTCAATTCCCGCAGCAATTAAAAGTCCTGCAATATAAGCCAAACAAACAAGTGGAACATCCTTCCCATACATCTGCTTTGAGATTTTGAAGTGTTTGTGAGCAATTGCTTGCTACTATACCAACTCATTGAGCAAATCACTCTCACCCAGCTATTTTAAGGCTATTCTTTCAAAGATAAATACATTGCTAAGAGACGTGATTTTCCCTCTAAATTGCTAAACCTAATTTCAAACCCAGTAAGGCATGAACGATCATAATCGCTAAAGCTAGACTCCCTAAAATGGCATGAGCTGTTCTTAACTGTTTTTTATCGCCAGCAAAGCCACTGACAGAAATTAATCCATTAACCGCAAGCAATCCTAAAACAACTGTCCCTGTTACAAAATGAGGGCTTTCTAAAATCGGCTGCTCTTGCATTACTAAAGACAACACTCCTCCTGTGTAGCCCAACGCCATAAAGGTGAACATCCAAGGTGCTAACTTACGATGATTGCTTTTATATTCTAGCGCCACGGTTTGATCGCTCGCTAAACGTCCCTTCCACCCCGTCATGCCCACAAATGTTCCCATGACAAAAATGACAATGCCCATCATCGCCGGATGTCCCCAATGGGTAATCGCTTCAGGAAGATTCAGCGCACGAAAAAACTGCGCGATCGGCTCAAGTAACTCTGTAAGATTCATCATTTTTTCTCCTCATATTCCCTATAAGGAATGAGCTAAATTCTCAGATCAATATCCTCTATGTCCTCTTATTAGGAAAGGGGGTCCAGCCTTACGCCATAGCAAAAGACTGACTCGATTTGAGTAAAGGAAATCCTAGCTGTTCTCGCTGTTCATAGTACCGTTGAGCTGTTTTTCGAGCCAAAGCCCGAATCCGGCTAATATATCGCGTTCGTTCTGTTACTGAAATGACTCCTCTCGCTTCGAGCAAGTTAAATGTATGAGAACATTTCAGGACATAATCCAAACTGGGTAAAACTAACCCTTTGCCTGTCAGTTGATTCGCCTCTTGTTCATAAAGTGTGAATAATTGGAAGAGTAACTCAGGATTAGATGCTTCAAAGTTATAAGTGCATTGTTCAATTTCCCCTTGAAGATGAACCTCGCCATAGTTCAGTTGATCATTCCACTGAATTTTCGGCAGTGCGTCCACTTCCTGTAAATACATTGCAATGCGCTCTAAACCATAAGTAATTTCAATAGAAACCGGATGACAATCAATTCCCCCACACTGTTGGAAATAGGTGAACTGAGTAATTTCCATGCCATCAAGCCAAACTTCCCAACCCACTCCCCAGGCACCTAAAGTAGGAGATTCCCAATTATCTTCGACAAATCGTACATCATGATCTTCAGGCTGAATCCCTAAAGCTCGTAACGAATCCAGAAATATTTCTTGAATGTTGGGTGGAGAAGGCTTAATCAAAACTTGGTATTGGTAATAGTGTTGGAAGCGATTGGGGTTTTCGCCATAACGTCCATCTGTGGGACGACGACACGGCTCAATATAAGCAACGGACCACGGCTCTGGACCAATGGCGCGCAGAAAAGTATGAGGACTCATTGTCCCTGCCCCTTTTTCCGTATCGTAGGGCTGGGCAATTAAACAAGCGCGATCGCGCCAGAATTGATTAAGAGTCGCGACCACTGACTGGAAATCTCTTGTAGACATATCCTGATTTTTCTAAAAATTCTTGCTCAGTTAGCGATTTCTATTGTGCCACAACCCTTGCCCAGCAAGGGAAAGAAAAAAAGTCAAAAAAAAAAGGTTTCAGGGGTTGACAGTGAAGAGAATAAGCCCTATATTGGTTAATGCGCTCGAAACGGAGGCAACGCAAACGCCGCCGCAACGAGGCACCGAACCTAGACAAACTTAATAGTTGGAAAAGCCTTAAAGTTAACTATATATAGTTAACGCTTCCACGTCAAACATATTTCTAAGGAAACGCAATTTAGAGACGAAAGCAAGGCTAAAAACGCCAAGCAATTGTCATGAAGAGCCATCGGCTCTCAACATGGAGAGTTTGATCCTGGCTCAGGATGAACGCTGGCGGCGTGCTTAACA
>CAZBPR010000043.1:0-22158 GCA_964493825.1 uncultured Dactylococcopsis sp. | reverse complement strand
ATTCAGCACTTCCACCATTACGTTTTTTCTTAAAACAGGGATAACCAGTACGTTTAGCAAAAAAGTTAGTAAATGCCTTTTGCAAATGCCTCAGACCTTGTTGAAGTGGTACACAGCTAACCTCATTGAGAAACTGCAAGTCTTCTCGCTTCTTCCACTGAGTCAACAAGCTGGAGGTTTGGGAATACCCCATCCTTTCTTGCTGATCGTACCAAGCAGAAGTTCTGGCATCGAGAGCTTTGTTATAAACCAACCGCACACAACCCATGGTTCGGCGCAAGATACTTTCTTGCTCAGGTGTTGGGTAGAAACGGTATTTGTAAGCTCTCTCAACCATACGTTAAAATCAAAGCAATATTCACATTTTAACACTTATTTTGTGAAAACACAAATGGGAGGTAGAGCTTTCCTAAGGAGCTGTGGGCGGAATGCGATTCCGCCCACAGCTCCTTCCCATCGCCAGAGGCGAGGGTCTCCAGCTCTAAAGAAAGATGAATCAGTCCTTTTCTAAACAATGAATGACTCATGACTACTGAAAATTATCTAGAAGCTACTCTTAAGCAATTTTCCCCGGAAGTTCAGCAAATCGTCACCCAAGTTTTACAACTTGAGAAAAAGAAACTCTATCAGAAAGCGCCTCGTCATATTAATGAAGATATTCTCAACATTATTAAAGATGTTGTGCAATGAAATTAAAATCAATCAAACTCTGCAATTTTCGTCAGTTTTACGGTACAACACCAGAAATTCGACTCTCTAATGGTGCAGGCAATACAACGATTATTTATGGGAATAACGGTGCTGGAAAAACAACTCTTTTAAATGCTTTTACTTGGGTACTTTATGAAGAATTTACAGCAGCTTTTGCTCATGCCGAACAATTAGTAAACAAACGGGCAATCCAAGAAGCTATTCCGGGTAAATTTATTGAATATTTTGTAGAATTAAATTTTGAACATGAATATAAATCTTATCAATTGAAACGCCGTTGTTATGCAACAAAGAAAACTCATCAGGAAGTAGTTGAAGAGAGTGAGAGTCAATTATTTATGCTGGTTGCTGGGGATGATGGCTGTTGGCAACCCCCTCTAGAACAGCCAGAGGAAATTATTGGTCGTATCTTACCGGCAAGTTTACACCAATATTTTTTCTTTGATGGAGAACGCATTGATCACATCATTCGCTATCAGAAAAAGACAGGACTAACAGAAGCAACCAAAGAGTTGTTAGGAATTAAAATTTTTGAACGCTCAGCAGAACATCTAAAAAATTCCCGTCGTAGTCTTGAAGAAGAACTACAAAAAATTGGTAATATTCAAACGCAAACCCTTTTAAACAAAAAACAACAGCTTGAACAAGAAATAGAACTAATTCAAGCACGTCAAAATAAAATTGAACAAGAAATTGCAGAGAAGCAACAGATAAAACAACAATTAGGAGCAGAATTACTGACCCTAAAAGGAGCAGAAAATTTACAGACCCTGAAAAATAATTTAGAGCGAGATACGAAAGCAACTAGAGAGCAATTAGTTCACTTGCATCAAGATATCAAGCGCATAGTATCTAGCCAAGGTTATACGGTATTAATGACGAGTTTGGCAGAGAGATGTTCTGATTTATTTGCAGCATTGGAGAAAAGACAAGAAATTCCGAGTGGGATTAAAAAACCCTTTGTCCAGCACTTACTTAATCAACAACGTTGTATTTGTGGAACATCATTAATTCCCGGAACACTTCCTCATGATCAGGTAAAGATATGGATGGATCAAGCAGGCGGTGCTGATGTAGAAGAATCATTAATTCGCTTACAGATGCAAACTCAACAACTCGAAAAACAAGCCTTGCAGTTCTGGGAAACAATTGATGATCGTCAAGAACAAGTGACAGTTTTGAGAGAAAAGTTAGCCAATTTAGAGCAAGATTTAGAGACTGTTAAGCGGGAATTACGAGAGTATCCAGACCAGAAAATTAAAAAGATACAAGTAGAATTAGATAGGACAGAAAAAGAATTAGAAAATTGTCTGATTGAGAAAGGACGCAATGAAATTGAACTCAGACAAAAAACAGAACAATTAGACACACTCAATCAAAAATTAAATCAAGAAGAAGCTAAGGAAGCTAAACAAAAGTTAGTACAGCGTCGACGAGAAGCAACAGAAGCAGCAATCACTTGTATTAAACAGCTGAAAGCTAATATCGAACATCGCTTTCAGATTACGTTAGAGCAAAAAGTACAGGAGATTTTTGCGGATATTTCCTTTACTCCCTATTTACCAAAGCTCAATGCTAATTATGAATTGAGTTTAGTAGAAAGAACAACCGGTGAAGAACAATTAGTGGCTGCTTCGACCGGAGAAAATCAAATTTTAAGTTTATCTTTGTTGGGCGGAATTATTGATCGGGTACGCCATTGGAGCGCAAATAATACCCTGATTGCTCTCGATAGTAGCACATTTCCGATGGTGATGGATTCTCCATTTGGGAGCTTAGATGAAGTGTACCGCCGACAAGTAGCAAAAGCCCTCCCTAAACTTGCCAATCAGTTAGTCGTTTTAGTCACTAAGACCCAATGGCGTGGTGAAGTGGCAGAAGAAATGAACAAGTTTGTTGGCAAACAATATGTTTTAGTCTATTGTTCCCCAAAAGCAGATTGCACTGAAGATGGGTTAACGATTAATGGGAACTACTATCCATTAGTACAAGCCAGTTCCAATGAGTTTGAATACACAGAAATTCGAGAAATAAAAAATTGATGGGTGGTTAGTTACCCAGAAGAGTGGCACGCCAAAATGTATAAAATGCAAGTAAAGCAAGTAAGGTATAGAAACTAAAGGTAATTACGCGATCGCGCAACTTCGGTAAATAACGAGTACTGACTTGTGCCCCCACTAATCCTCCTAAACCTAAAACCAGTCCTTGCCAAAATAAAACATTCCCTTGCCAAGTGTGTCCCAAGGTGGCAGAAATTGCAGTAATCACAATGACACCTAAGCTAGTTTGAATTGCCACTTTAATCGGTTCTCCCAATAAAACCATTTGCAACGGTACCATAATTACCCCCCCGCCAATACCAAACAACCCAGCGAGAAACCCTGCCACTCCCCCTGTTGTTAAGCGCGCTAGCATTTGATGTTGAGTTTTTTCCTGCAAGCTATTGACTTGTTGCGCTAAGTTTTTGCGCCAACTCGCAAGAAAGATGTTGAGGATTAATAAAATACCAAAGGCAATTAATAGGATTTGATCCTGAAGATCGCTGGCAATGTATGCCCCCAATTGGGCAGTGATAATTGCTGGAAAGCCCAAACTCCAGACTCGTTGTAAGTCGAGGTAGCCCATGCGATAGTTTTGGATGCTACCGGATACTGCCGTCAGAACAATCGCAAGACTACTGGTTGCCACTGCTTGGACAGGTGTATAACCCACCGTAATAATAATCGGAACCAGAACCGTTCCTCCTCCAATCCCTAATAAGCCCGCAAGTAATCCCGAAAAAAGCCCGCCTCCTGCAAGTAACCAAAGGTTTTCCATTAATCAACTGAAATTGAAAGCACTGTTTGCCAATTGTAGCTGAATTCAGGCTGAAGACGAATCCTGACTGACTAGATGGATTCTAACAGCATATTACCGCTTCCTTGTTCTTGCGCTTACCCTGACCCCGAAGTTGACTCATATGAGTATCTCCTGTGACCAGAAGCTGTTCGTTCAGGCATGAACTTGCCTTCAGGTTCCCCAACCCTCGCAAAAAAATGAAGACCACACTTCTTGGCAATTGTCAATTCAACGCTTCGTGACGACTCATCGGATTAACAAAAAATTCATATTAAACTCAAACGATTTTTTACAACAGCGACCCCGTTAAATAACGAATTTTTGGGAGTGTGTTAGCTAGATCTCGGTTTTTTACACAAAACCGCTCACGTTCTCATATATAAGTTAGCAAAAAAAATTTGATTTTTACATCAAATCACCTCAACTTCTCTTAATTCGTGGTTATTTACAAAACTAAATATAAGAAATATAAATATTTTTATCAATTATATTTTAATTTATTTATAAATAACGACACAGAACATGGAGTAGAGACCTTGGGAAAAGAAGTCTAAAAAAATATTCAAATTTGAGGATTAACGATAAGCTATTATAAAAGTAACAAAATATTGCGAAATAGCATACTTATGACGATTTCTTTTCAAAGTCTAGGCATCTCTGAAGAAAGAGTACAACAACTGGAGAAACTAGGCTTCGAGCAACCGACTAACGTCCAAGCACAAGCAATTCCTGAACTGCTAAAAGGGAAGGATGTCGTTGGTCAGTCCCAAACGGGAACCGGAAAAACAGCAGCTTTCTCGCTGCCCATTCTCGAGCAAATTGATGTTAAAGATACAGTCGTTCAGGCTTTGGTTTTGACGCCGACGCGGGAGCTTGCGCAACAAGTCGCGTCCGCGATGAAAAATTTTTCTCATGATCGCGCTCTGAAAATTTTAACCGTCTATGGCGGTCAATCCATCGACCGGCAAATCCAAACCCTGAAGCGGGGCGTGCAAGTTGTGGTGGGAACCCCAGGACGGATTATTGATTTACTCAACCGTAAAGCCCTCCGTCTGGACACTTTGCGCTATGTCGTCCTTGATGAAGCAGACGAAATGTTAAGCATGGGCTTTATTGACGATGTGCGGGAAATTTTAAAACAAGCTCCCGAACAACGGCAAACCGCTTGTTTTTCTGCCACCATGCCCCGGTTGATTCAAGATTTGATTAATCAGTTCATGGATCATCCCGTGAGCTTGAAAGTTGAACAACCGAAAGGAACACCCAACCAAATTGAGCAACGGGTTTATAAAGTCCCTCGCGGCTGGACCAAAGTCAAAACCCTGCAGCCAATCTTAGCAGTGGAAAATCCAGAATCGGCACTGATTTTTGTCCGGACTAAACGTACTGCCAGCGAAATCACTCAGGAACTGCAAACCGCCGGTTACAGTGTTGATGAATATCATGGCGACCTCAGTCAAGGTCAACGGGAAAGATTGGTGCAACGGTTTCGTAAAAATCAAGTCCGTTTTGTTGTAGCTACTGACATTGCCGCTCGCGGCTTAGATGTGGAAAACCTTTCCCATGTCATTAACTTTGACCTTCCGGATAATATTGAAACCTATATCCACCGCATTGGACGGACAGGACGTGCCGGAAAAACCGGTGTTGCCATCAGTTTAAGTCAATATCGCGACCGGAATACTCTCCGTCAGATTGAACGCCGGTTACGTCAACGGTTGAATATCCTGTCAATTCCAAGTCGTGCGGAAATTGAAGCCCAACGTTTGGAAAAACTGCGGGAAGACTTACAAAATAGCCTGGGTGGCGAACGCATGGCGTCTTTCTTACCGTTAGTACGAGAACTGGGTGATGAATATGATGCCCACGCGATCGCGGCAGCCGCTTTACAGATGATTTATGACCAAAGTCGTCCCCAGTGGTTAGATGAAAACTGGCAAGATCCTCCCAGTGATCGTCCGAAGCCCAAACCTCGGAATAAGCGTAACTCTAAACCCTCGATTCGTTCGACTTCGGCTGAGCGCTCTTAATTTCATTGCTCGTACCACATCAGCTCGTTTTTTGTGGTAAAGTGTGGGCGAGAGCCATTTTCTAGGGATTAACCGAGATCAAACGGGAAGATTCCCCAGCTTACATTGATCAGGTAGAGCGTATCTCTTAAATAGGTTGGTTGATTGTCCCTATCAGCGAATGCAAAAGTTCAGATTCAACGTGACAAAACGACCAACCTTAATTGTTCAGTGTAAGAGTTTAATGTTTTGTGCTTCCCTAGAGAGTTGCTAGTGATTTTTGAACATACTGAAAAAGGAAACCGTGACCACAACTAGAGTTTCGCCCGTTAGTCCGAACCCGAGCCCAAATCGCTTCAAAGATCAGACAACCTGGTCTGGTCTGATCGAAACCTATCGTCCTTTTTTACCGGTTAATTCAACGACGCCAGTTGTCACTCTCCTTGAAGGAAATACGCCCCTGATTCCAGCGCCTAGCATTTCAGAACGCATTGGACGAGGGGTAAAAGTTTATGTTAAATATGATGGCTTAAATCCCACCGGCAGCTTTAAAGACCGCGGGATGACCATGGCAATTTCTAAAGCAAAAGAAGCCGGTGCCCAAGCTGTCATTTGCGCCAGTACAGGCAATACCTCTGCTGCTGCTTCGGCTTATGCGATTCGTGCCGGATTAAAGCCCTTTGTTCTGATTCCTGATGGTTATGTCGCCCTTGGCAAACTCGCCCAAGCCCTTCTTTACGGGGCAGAAGTGATTGCCATTGATGGTAACTTTGATGATTGTTTTCAACTGGTGAAAGGCATTGCAGAAGAATATCCGGTTACTTTAGTAAATTCCGTTAATCCCTATCGCCTCGAAGGTCAAAAAACGGCAGCTTTTGAAATTGTCGATCAATTAGGAGAAGCCCCTGACTGGTTGTGTATTCCTGTGGGAAATGCAGGAAATATCTCTGCTTATTGGATGGGCTTTTGTCAGTATCATCAGCACAATAAATGCGAGAAACTTCCGCGCATGATGGGGTTTCAAGCTGCTGGTTCTGCCCCGATGGTGCAAGGCCATCCGGTGAAGTCTCCCAACACCATTGCGACTGCGATTCGTATTGGTAATCCCGCCAACTGGAAACGAGCCTTAGCCGTGCAAGAAGCGAGTCAAGGGGAATTCAATGCCGTTAGTGATGAAGAAATTCTCGAAGCCTATCGGATTTTAGCCCGTGAAGAAGGCGTTTTCTGTGAACCAGCCAGTGCGGCTTCAGTGGCAGGTTTGTTGAAGGTTAAAGATCGGGTTCCCAGTCATACAACTGTGGCTTGTGTCTTAACGGGCAATGGCTTAAAAGATCCGCAAAGTGCGATTGACCATGCCCAAGCGCAAGTCAAAGCCGGTGTTCCCTCCAAATTAGAAGCGGTTGCTGAGGCAATGGGATTTTAATCAGGCTGCATGAGTTCAATCACATTTCGTGTTGTTCGTAAGCGGCAACAATTTTTTGTACAAGGGGGTGACGGACGACATCCCCTTGGGAAAATTCACAAACAGCAATCCCTTCAACAGATTTCAGAATTCTTAAAGCGGTGACGAGCCCTGATTCTTGATGGTAAGGTAAATCAGTTTGTGTGATATCTCCTGTAACGACCATCCGAGAGGAAAAACCCAAGCGAGTGAGCACCATTTTCATTTGTGCTGGGGTGGTGTTTTGCGCTTCATCAACAATTACAAAGGCATTATTGAGCGTTCGTCCGCGCATATAGGCAAGTGGCGCAATCTCAATGATTCCTTTTGCCATTAAGTCTGGGATTTTTTCCGGGTCAATGAGTTCGTAAAGTGCATCGTAGAGAGGGCGCAGGAAAGGATTGACCTTTTCTTGTAAATCACCGGGAAGAAAGCCTAATTTTTCTCCTGCTTCTACGGCGGGGCGAGTTAAAATGAGACGCTCGTAGTCTCCTTTTAGTAAAGATTGCACAGCCAAAATTGCAGCGAGAAAAGTTTTACCGGTTCCTGCTGGACCTGTGCAAAAGGTAATATCGTGAGATTGAATCGCTTTAATATATTGTCGTTGTCGAAAGGTTTTGGCACGAATTTGTTCACCTTTACGGGTGCGTGCCAGAACATTTTTTTGCAGATCTTGATAGTCTTCTAAACGTCCCGTGTCTTGAGCTTGAAAGGCGGTCATGATCTCCGCTTTGGAGATCGTTTTTCCTTCTTCCCAGTAAGGCTTGAGTGATCGCACCACGGCTAAGCACCGTTCCACTGGCTTTTCTTTGCCAGTAATAATGAGCTCTTGTCCCCGCATCACCAGCTTTGCCCCAGTTTGCCGGGAAAGGGTTTTGAGATTAGCTTCTTGGGGTCCGGCGAGCGCGATCGCGCTCTCGCTACTGGGTAATTCGATGGTTTTGACCGCCTCTGTCATCTGAATTGATTATGAGTATTTTGGCGTTAATGGGTCAGAGAAGATGTTTCCTTAAGCAGAAGGAGCCTGTTCTGATTGTTGGTCAGAAGAACGATTGGAGCTCGGTTTAGACCGTTTTTGGGGTTTTCGCTTCCCTTCTTTTCCCACTGCTTTCTGCGGTCGTTCCGAACGTGAAGTAGGTTTACCCGTTTTCCCAACTTCAGTTGTCGTTTCTTTCTCCCCATAAATATCCAGATAAACTGATTGTTGTGCTGCTGTTGCAGCAGCTCTCAACACCGTACGCATCGCACTCAGATTTCGTCCACCTCGCCCAAACAACTTTCCCTGATCACTCTTTTCTAACGCTAAACGAATCCAAACTCGTTGATTGTTATTTGTCCATTCACAATCAATGCGTAAACTTTCCGGGACATCGAGCAGAGGAGTTAATAAAAATCGGACTAATTCAGCATATTGGGGCTGGTGCGATGCAGGGGATGAGGAATTGACATGATTAGGCATTCACTTGTTGATACACTTGCGCTTTTTTCAAAATATGATCGACGGTTTCAGTCGGTTTCGCACCTTGTTGCAACCGTTTCACAATGGCAGGGACATTGAGACGGGTTTCACCCGTTCTGGGATTATAAAATCCTAATTCTTCTAAGGGACGACCATCGCGACGACTGCTATTATTCATCGCAACAATCCGATAACTAGCTTCTCTTTTTTTACCTAACCGTTTTAGACGCAGTTTTACCATTTTCTCCGTAGTTCAGTTAATAGTCACATCTTACAATTGTACCGAATTGAGACCGGATTGGTCTAGACCGTCTGACGTCCCATTCGCGGTTGCTTCTTGGCAGTGACAAGGAGTTGATCGCGCCGGACAACCATCTCTCCACGCTGGAGCGCATTACGCCATTGCTGTCCGGTTTTCCAGGCCCGATATTTACTGACGTTCCAACGGGGGTTGGGCGGATAACCTTCAAATCCAGAACGTAAGGCAGGGTAGTTACTTTCCGGCATTGTGGTGCGAACGGAAATGTTTTTCGAGAGTTCGACAATTGCGGCTTGTTGTTGTTTCATAGCACTCCCCCTTACTCTTAACATATTTTTACCCTATGCTTTGAGTGTAACTTTAACCGTGCCCTCTGCACACTCAGTAAAACCTCTGATTGATTGGAAAAACACCAGAATTATAAATAATTTGAAGGAATTCCCTTCGATAATAGACAAGGTCAGCTGAATAATAGACAATTAGTAAAAGTTTTAGAAAACCATATATTGCTATGTCTCACGCTACTGATATTGTCACTCTCGGTCGCTGGATGGCTGCAGATTTTAGTAATCAAGAACAAGCCTTTACTAATCCTCCTTTTTTTGCGCATATTCGAGTCTGTATGCGCCCTTTACCGGTGGACTTGCTTTCTGGGATTAGTTTGTTCGTCGAACAAGCCTACGACTATATGTTAAATAATCCCTATCGGATGCGTGTCCTCAAGCTATTAGCCGTTGATGACCATATTGAAATTGAAAACTATACCCTCAAAGATGCCAGTGCATTTTTTGGGGCGAGTCGAGAACCGGAACGGTTACAAAAACTGACAGCGGAGAATTTAGAAAAACTCCCTGGTTGCAATATGATTGTTTCTTGGACGGGCAGTAGTTTTCAGGGAGAAGTTGAACCAGGTAAGGCCTGTAAAGTCGTCCGTAAAGGAAAGGAAACTTATCTGGATAGTACGTTTGAAATTGATGCCAATCAGTTTACTAGTTTAGACCGAGGACGCGATCCAAAAACGGATGAGCACGTCTGGGGGTCGGTTGCGGGGGCATTCCAGTTTGTGCGCTGGAAAAGTTTTGCCCATGAAGTGCCAGCCAGTTAATTTCATCGAAACTCAATTTCAAACATCTCACCCAATATGGCTTCCAAGTCTTCGGGAGTCAGGGTTGTTCCTAAATCAGGACCTCTGAGAAATTGTTGAATTGTCATTTTTTTGTCTCGAAAATCACGCACAAAGTCGCGAATTTCGGTGATAACTTTTAATTGCTCCTCTGCTTCTGCCACAACATCAGTAATGGGATCAATCCCTTCTTTGGTTGCACGGCGATAGTCGGTAACCACGGCTCCTTCTGGTGTTCTTCTGAGGTAGCGGAGCTCTTGTTTAATTTCTTCGTATTGCTGGGCGAGGAGTTCATTCTCTCGTGTCAGTTGTGAGCGTTGCTTTTCGGCACTACTTTCTTGATCTTCATTCAACTCAAGAGTTGCTACCTCATGTTGCTTACGTTCAATTTCGAGGAGTTTGGCAAAGTCGCCTTGTTGGTAGGCTTGGTTGACTTCTTGCATGATCGCCGTATATTGATCTTGCGTTTCGCTGTCGGTCACTTTATCGGGGTGAAAGCGACTGGCTAAGCGCAGAAAAATATCCCTGATTTTACGTTGATTGGCTGGGGGATCACTTATTTCACGTTGCTGGTGAGTTTCTTGTTCGTCTTCTGCACTCGGTTCAGGATTGGCAAATGCTTCTGCAAAGGGATCGGAAAAAGAGTTGGCTTCTTCATCGTCCTCCTCGTCGGGACTAATAATGCCATCCTCTTGCAGAGATTCATAAACACTTTGAATTTGTTTTCGGCTTTTTTTCCCAAATTTTCGCTTGGTAAAAATCTCTTGGAATAGCTGATGAATTTCGCGATCGCGCTCCATCATTTCTTCCACAACCGGGCGACAGCGCTGAAACATCTCTCGGGAAATGTCTTGCATTTGTTCCACTAAGTTTTTTAACTCAGTGCGTTTACGCTGAATTTGTTTAAGAAACCATTGCTGATCTTTTTTTAAGGCAGCAATTTGTTCATGGATAGCAGACAGAGCGAGAGATTGTGCTTGCTTTTGAGAGGGATTAGATTGGCGCGATCGGCTCATGGGTTAGCTCGTCTGATAAGAAGCAATGTAAGAAGAAAAATAACAAATCCTTAACCCGATTGCCAGTGGGTTCATTAATCAAGATGCAGAGAAAAATTTGTCATCCCTTCATTACTTCCTTATTGTGCCATATTGGGTTCTTGGCTAGGAAATTTTTATAAATTCTTGCGTGGGTTGAGATCCAAAATCACCTGTTATCAAATCACCAAAAACTCACTTAATTTTACCTAGTTTTAGAGATTAATGGCTGTTGCTATCTTGGTTAAGGCTTGCCTCTGACTGATGGCGTTGCAAACCAAGTTGAATCAACCGATCCACCAGTTGGGGAAACGGAATGCCAGTGGCTTCCCATAAACGGGGATACATACTCGTTGCGGTAAACCCGGGAAGGGTATTAATTTCGTTAAGGTAAACTTGACCGGTTGCTTCTTCATAAAAGACATCAACACGAGCTAATCCAGCCGCATCAACAGCCGTAAAGGCTTGTTTGGCTAATTCTTGGACTTGCTGAACAATTGGGTCAGGAAGTGATGCCGGAATATAAAGCTCTGCTTTGCCCTGTGTATATTTGGTTTCATAGTCATAAAAATCGGTGGTATAGCTGATTTCTCCCACCACTGAGGCTTGGGGAGATTCATTCCCTAAAATAGCGCACTCCACTTCTCGGGCAACAATCCCTTGTTCGACAATAATCCGCCGGTCATAATTTGCAGCTTCATCAAGAGCAGTTTCTAACTCCGAGCGGTGTTTAGCTTTGGAAATTCCGACAGACGAGCCTAAATTAGCGGGTTTGACAAAGCAGGGATAATTAATTTCTTCTTCAATTTCGTCGCAAAGCTTCGGAAAGACACAAGGGCTTGACCAAATTTGATCACGCTCAATCCCCTTATATTTTACTTGCGGGAGTCCGGCTTGAGCAAAGGCAGTTTTCATGGCTAACTTATCCATACCCAATGCTGAACCGAGCACCTCACTCCCCACAAATGGCACTTGCATCAACTTCAGTAGCCCTTGGACAGTTCCGTCTTCTCCATTGGGACCATGTAAAATTGGAAACCAAATATCTACGGTACTGACTGCTGCGGGAAATTGCCATCTTTGACCGGAAGCGACTGAAGGAGGGGGAGTTTGTTCTTTTAAGGCTTGTTCCGCAACTTCTCCGGCTTGCCAAATCCCATTTTTATTGATGTATACGGGGATCACATCATATTTCTGGGCATTCTTGTCCATTTTTAGTGCTTGCGCGATCGCGCTGGCAGAGCGAATTGAAACCTCATGTTCTCCAGAACACCCACCAAATAATAATCCAACCCGTATGTTACTCATTACTGTGCTAACTTATACATAATGTTAGCCCACTAGGATACCATAATCTCTGCCACGGCAACACTCGATCCGGCTCAATTTTAGCGTTGTTTAACTGCTTCGATCTGCTCTCTTTCAGTAGCCGCTTTGTCTATTCTCAAATTTAAAAATGACACATCGCTCTGAGGCAAATTCCAAGTTGACTTTCCCCCTCTCGTCAAACCAGCACGCACTCTGGCTAGTCTATCAATTCTCTCCCCATAGCTCTGCTTATAACGTCTACACGACAACTCAAATTAAAGGTAATCTCAACTTAGAACTATGGCGAGATAGCTGGAAAAAGTTGGTGCAAAAACATCAAATTCTCAGAACAACTTATCAAATGGCTCACTCACAGCCAATCCAAATCTTACATCAGGATTCTGCAATTGAGATTAAAGTCATTGACTGTTTTCAGATACCGGAAGAGCAAGTTAAACAACGTATTCTCCAAGAAGCTAACCTGCCTTTCAATCTGGAGAAAGGACCGCTTCTGAGAGTCTGTTTATTTCAATTATCACCACAAATAACAATACAATTAATTGTTATTCATGAAATTGCTGGAGAATTGCGCTCACTGGGAATTCTGTTAAATGATTTTTTTAAGCTTTATTCTTGTCAAATAAAATCTATAACTTAAAAGAATTATATTAAAATTTAATAAAAAATATTATAAAGTCTAAGATTAAATGTCTCTCTAGCATAAAGGTGTGAAATAGCAAGGAGTGAAGATTATTTATGGAATTGCAATATTTTGATTATATCAACTGGCAAAACCAATTGTATTCTAGGGAATACAGCAAACAATTAAAAAAATATTGGGAACAAAATTTAGCTCAAATTCCTGTTGAGCTTAATCTTCCTTATGATTTCCAATCTTCCGCTCTCCTTGGTTATTCAGGAACGGTTCATCTTGACGATTTAGGAGTTGAGCAAATCAGTCAGATCCAGCACTTTGGAAAAAAACACAATATCAGTTCATTTATTATTGTTTTTTCTGCTTTTTCTGCATTTTTAAATTCGATTTGCCAGCAGGAAAAATTTTTGATTGGTGTGCCCTTAATGTCAAGTTGGTTGAAAACACCGCAGCATAAAAATGTTGTGGGGATGCTGGCTAATTTAGTAATTTGTCCAATTAATTTAATCGGAAATCCGTCTTTTTATGATGTTCTTAAACAAGGGAATCAGGTTCTTGAAGAGGCAGACAAGTATAGAGATTATCCTTTTGTTGAAATGGCAATGGATTTGAGCCAACAACAAGAAAGCATAAAATCTTTCCCAATCCAGGTTGCATTTAGTTGGGAAATCGATCCTTGTCATGGAATCACAGAATTAGATGACAGTTTATCAGTTGAGCCGTATCCTCTTGGAGAACAAGGTGGCGGAGCATTTGATATTTATTTGACCGCAATGGAGGTAGGAGAAAAGCTGCAGCTGTGTTGGAAATACAATACTGATCGCTTTCGACCAGAAACAATTATTTCTCTAGCTCAACAGTTTAAGACCTTTCTGATGAGCGCGATCGCGCAACCGGAGCAACCCCTAAAGACTCTTCCTCTGACCACAGAAACAGAAACTGAGGAGGAATGGGATTTTGAAATCACAGAAAGTTGTATCCATCACTGGTTTGAAGCACAAGCGAAACGACTTCCTCAGCAAACCGCAGTGATTGATGAGGAGACTCAATTTACTTACGAACAACTTAATGCCGCAGCCAATCAAGTCGCGCACTACCTGCAAAGTTTTGGGGTCGGTGCGGAAACTTTAGTGGGGATTTTGATGCCTCGCTGCTTAAACTGGATGGTAGCAATGCTGGGGACTTTAAAGGCAGGAGCTGCTTATGTTCCCCTTGATTTGACTTATCCGCCACAACGAATTGCCGATATGTTAGAGGATGCGCAAGTCTCATTCTTGTTCGTTCAGGGGAATCTTGATTGTCTTCCGCCGACTTCAGCCAAAGTAATTGACTTACATCAGGATAGGGAACTGATTGCGCAATATCCGACGGACAACCCGACCTCCCCAGTGACACCGCATAATCTTGCTTATGTCATTTATACCTCCGGTTCAACGGGCAAACCGAAAGGGGTGATGATTGAACATCGCTCGCTGGTGAACTTTATTCAAAAAGCTGTTCACGAATATGAAATCACAGAGCGCGATCGCGTCCTCCAGTTTGCCTCTTTGAGTTTTGATGCTGCTGTTGAAGAAATCTATATCTCCTTGATTGCCGGCGCAACTTTGGTACTCCGTCCAGCAGCGATGTTGGATTCCATGACAACCTTCTTAAAGATTTGTCACAAGCATCAATTGACCGTTTTAGATTTGCCGACAGCCTACTGGCACCTTTTAGTGGAAGTCTTAGTGGAACAACCGGTGCTGACCTTTCCGCCTAGTGTTCGATGCGTCATTATTGGGGGTGAACGAGCGAATCCTTACTACATTGAGCAATGGCAACGTTGTGTCGGTGCCTCACCCGTGCTGATCAACACCTACGGTCCCACTGAAACAACGGTTGTCGCAACAACCTATCGCTTACCGGCAAAAGAGTCGGTTGCTTCAGAACTTCCCATTGGCAAACCCTTACCTCATGTGGAGACTTATATCCTCGATGAAAAACAACAGCCTGTCCCCTTGGGTGAAGCGGGAGAGTTATACTTGGGGGGAATTGCCCTTGCGCGCGGATATCTGAATCGTCCAGCAGCAACCGCAAAAAGTTTTATCCCCAATCCGTTTTGCAAGCAACCTCAGGCTCGACTCTATAAAACAGGGGATTTAGTGAAAGCTCTGCCAGACCGAAATCTAGAGTTTTTAGGACGCATCGATCAACAAGTTAAAATTCGCGGTTTTCGAGTTGATATCAGTGAAATCGAAGGAACGATTACAACTTATCCTGGGATTCATCAAGTTTTTGTCACGGCTCAACCCGACCAACTGGGTCATCAACAAATGGTTGCGTATCTCGTCTCTGATTTTATTCCGGATCGGATTTCCTATGAAGTGGCGTGTTCTTTAGAATACGAGGGAGAATTCTTTACCCTAACAACAGTTGATATTTCCTCCTTTGGTGTGGGCTTACAAGATGCGCCTCCTGGCTTATCGCAAGGCGATCAAGTGCGCCTTTGTTTTCCATTGCCCAATCAAGCCGGAGAACATTGGTTTCACGGTCAAGTGGTGTGGCATCAAGGGACTCGTCTGGGCGTACAACTGGAACCGATTCCCCTTGAACAATCTCTGTTGCAGGAAAGTGCAGAGTATTTGTTAGAAGTGCAAGGGATTCTGAAAGCTTTACAACGGGCTGTTACAGGAACGCTCCGCAAATATTTGCAACGGAAATTGCCTGATTATATGATTCCAGCTAATTTTGTGTTGATGAATGCCTTACCGTTGACTCCCAATGGGAAAGTCGATCAACAGCTTTTACCCTTACCGCATCTAGAACAGAACGAACTCAGCGCTTCTAAACCCAATTTGCCAGAAAATGAAACAGAACAACTGGTGGCTGCAATTTGGTCACCACTCCTAGGAGTCCAAGGGATCACAGTAGAGGACAACTTTTTTGAACTGGGAGGGAATTCCTTATTGGCGATTCAGTGTATTAATCGCTTAACTCAGGAATTACAACAGACAATTCCCGTTTCAATGCTGGTGCAAAACCCAACTTTGGGTCGTTTTGCTAGCGCGATCGCGGCGGCAGTTCCTAACCCAGTTGACACGCCACCTCTTGATCTCAAAGCAGAAGCACAATTAGATCCAACCATTCAATATTCCCTGCCACCCAATTGGGCAAAAGTGGAGTCTCCCTCGGCAATTTTTCTCACGGGTGCAACCGGCTTTGTCGGTTCCTATCTCCTCTCAGAACTCTTGCAGCAAACTAATGCCGATGTGTATTGTCTCGTTCGTTATCGCCCTGGAGAGAGTAGTAGAGAACGCCTTAAACATCAGTTACAATCCCAGGCACTCTGGCAGGAAAACTTCCGACATCGGATTATGCCAGTTGTCGGCAATTTAGAGCAACCCTTACTCGGACTTTCTGAAGAACAGTTTCAAGACTTAGCACATTGTATTAATGTGATTTATCATAATGGTGCTTGGGTAAATTTTGTTTATCCCTACTCTCAACTACGAGCAGCAAATGTTCAAGGAACCCAAGAAGTCTTACGGTTAGCTAGCTGTGCTCAAACCAAGCCCGTTCATTTTGTTTCTACCCTATCGGTATTTCCCGATTGTTATGCCGACCAAGGCTTAGTTTTGGAGACGGATATTCCTCACTTTGAACATGAACTGCAAACTGGGTATGACCAAAGCAAATGGGTTGCAGAAACATTAATACGACAAGCACAAGGCCGAGGCTTACCCATCACCATCTATCGCTTAGGAACGCTTCTGGGGAATAGTCAAACTGGTTTAACTAAGAAAAAGAACGATTTTTTCTGGAGTTTCATTCGAGGGTGTGTGCAATTGGGTGCAGTCCCTCTACTTACTCGAAATATTAATTTGACTCCTGTCGATTATGT
This sequence comes from uncultured Dactylococcopsis sp., assembly GCA_964493825.1. Classification (GTDB taxonomy): domain Bacteria; phylum Cyanobacteriota; class Cyanobacteriia; order Cyanobacteriales; family Rubidibacteraceae; genus Halothece. The sequence continues at coordinate 5,441 of CAZBPR010000043.1, read as the reverse complement.
AACTCAGGCAATGGTTTCGCTCTCACAAACCTCTAGTCAGTGGGGACAAACCTTTCATTTAATCAATCCTCATTCTATTTCTTGGGAAACATTCGTCAGTTATCTTCAATGTAGTGGTTATGACTTAAAAATAGAACCTTATAACCAATGGTTATCTCAGCTTAAGCAGCAATGCCAAATGGGAATTCATAATGATTTAACTCCGTTTTTACCTCTGTTAACTTCAGAAGCCGATTTTCCTTTAGAAAAACCAGCATTTAATACCTCTTTATCAGAAATGGCTTTATCTCATTTTTCTATTCATTGTCCTCCTTTAGATGAACATTTGATCAAAAAATATTTGACTGCTTTAGATAAAAAATAGTTTCTTGAGGAATTAAATCTAAATTGATTAGCTACTCATCTAGACCCTAATAATGTTAAATCGATTAATTAATAACGCCAAAAAACAAAATTCTATAGGAAAGCAAGCTCTGACTAAAATTGCATTAGGAATTACTGTAGTGATTTTTGCTTCTACAACTGTCACCTATCTCTACCTATTTTATTTACTTGAACGAGAAACTAAGCAAAAACTTAAACACTATATTACGGAACGGTCTGAAAGAGAAGAAACCCGATTTAATTTGGCAAGAGATAATGTTGAATTTGTGAAAAACGTCTATCTGAAACGACATCAATCAATATCTGAAAAAAATTATGCTCAACGGTATGAAGAATTATTTGTTCAGTCTCCCGATGGTGTAACCCGGAATCGTCCAGAGTATCCTTTTGATGAATATGCTGCATTGTTTTTGGATGATGAAGTCGAAGTAGATGCTGATATCAAACGCCGAGTCATCGTCAGCTTTCAACTGGCAACTCACTATGGTCGAGCTTGGAATAATCGTTTCCCTAATCTTTATTTCCTTGCACCAGAGAACTTTTCAGTTGGCTATTGGCCAACTTTTAACTGGCCAGAACAAGCGACACCTGATGTCGATGAAACCGAAGAAGAGTATTTTTACATTTCCACTCCAGAATATAATCCAGAGCGGGAAACGGTTTGGAGTGGTGTGTATCGCGATCCTGTGGCGAAACAATGGTTGGTTTCAGTGGTTTCACCTATATATGTAAATAACCAACACATTTTAACGGTGGGTCAAGATGTTCCTCTTAATGATTTGATTGCACGGACAATTAATAAAACCTTAGATGGAACTCACAACATTATTTTTCGTGATGATGGTCGCTTGATTGCTCATCCTCAACTCAAAGAAAAAATTAATGAAAGTGGGGGTGAGTTAACAATGATGGAAACCCAAAATCCCAATCTGAAAAATATTTTCCAGCTGGTTCAAAATCAGCAAAAACTTCCTGTGATCATTGATAATTCGCAAGGAAATCAATTTTTAGGAGTTACGAAACTTGAAGGACCCGATTGGTATTTTGTTACGGTTTTTCCCAAATCTATTCTTTCTCAGCAAGCAACAGATATTGCGATTTTTGTTCTCTTACTCGGGGTGGGCGGTTTAGTTTTACAAGTGGTCTTTTTAAGGAGGGTGCTGCGTCATAATATTACAAAACCTTTAGCCGAGTTAACTACAGCTACTACTGAAATTGCGAGCAAGAATCTTGAGATTAAAGTCGATGAATCCAAAAATAACGAATTGGGTCGATTAGCGACTTCATTTAATCAGATGGCAGCGCAGTTACAGGAGTCTTTTCAAGCGCTTGAGCAAGCTAATTCAAATTTAGAAGCGCGAGTCAAGGAACGGACTCGGGAATTGCAGGAAGCAAAAGAAGCAGCCGATCGCGCGAATGAAGCAAAAAGCGATTTTTTAGCCAACATGAGCCACGAATTGCGGACGCCTCTCAATGCCATCTTAGGCATGAGCGAAGCACTGCAAGATGGCATTTTTGGTCCAATCAATGACAAGCAACTCAAACCCCTACAAACCATCGAAGGAAGTGGTTCCCATTTATTGGAACTCATTAATGATATTCTTGATATCGCTAAAATCGAATCGGGTCAGGTCAAATTAGAGTGTAGTGCTGCCTCTGTGGTTCGGTTATGTCAATATAGTTTAACCTTCATCAAACAGCAAGCCTATCAAAAAAATATTCAAGTTGAGACCAAACTGCCTCCTGATTTACCGGATTTATGGGTTGATGAACGACGCATTCGCCAAGTTTTAATTAACCTCCTCAACAATGCGGTGAAATTTACCCCAGAAGGCGGACGGATCACGCTAGCCGCTTATCTCCCGCAAGAGCCAATTCAGGCTGAACATTATTTAAAGATTACAGTGTCTGACACCGGAATTGGAATTGCCGAAGCAGATCTTGAGCAATTGTTTCAGCCCTTTATGCAAGTGGATAGTGCTTTAAATCGACAATATCAAGGAACCGGCTTAGGATTAGCTTTAGTTAAATATTTGGTTGAACTTCATGAGGGAAAAGTGAGTGTGACCAGTCAACTGGGAGTAGGAAGTTCTTTTACAATTGAACTCCCTTATCTTCATGCGATTACAAATCCTAATCCGGAAGTTGAAACGAACGGTCACAAGAGTGATGCGGTCTCTGAACGGTCTGATTTAATTTTATTAGTTGATGACAATGAACCCAATATTCTCACGATTTCTAGTTATCTTCAAGCTAAAGGGTATGCTTTGCTAGTAGCAAGGAATGGAGAGGAAGCGATTCACGTTGCTCTTTCGGAAAATCCTGATTTGATTTTGATGGATATTCAAATGCCCGGGATGGATGGGCTAGAAGCAATACGAGAAATTCGTCGTTATCCTAATTTAGTGGATGTGCCTATTATTGCCCTCACCGCTTTAGCGATGAACAGCGATCGCGATCAATGTTTAGCCGCGGGAGCCAATGACTATTTAGCCAAACCCGTTCGCCTCAAAGAATTATTTACGCTGACCCAACAGTTTTTAGCTGTGTCCTACTCTTGAATTAATTTGACCTCAAGGGATTTAACTTTTGTCATCGCGATCGCGCCGTTCAAACACTAAAATTATTTAATAAAAAACAATTCGTGACTAAACCCAGATCAATACATTAAATTATATTAAGTCACAATAACCGCTACAATAATTGCAGTGACGGAAAGAATGAAAGCCCCCACAAAAACAGCAGCAGCAACGTTTCCCCGTCGAATTTCGCCTCGGTAGTCAGTCGGGGTAATCGTATCAAATAAATAAACGGCTCCATAAAGAAGAAGCACGCCAAACACAGCCCAGCCCAAGGTTTCCACCATTGCTTCCAATACCAACATCATGATTAAAAAATCTCCCAAGTCTTCTTTAAAATTGTATGCTGAGAAGAAGTAAAATACTCATTATTTTTGTTTTGGATCACATTTAATTCTTCTAAAAAAGATGTCAGTCAGCGTTCAATCTTCTAACACGCGTCGTTTTGTCGATCACAGCTTAACGATTAGCTCCCTTGCTTTGCTCTTGATCATTATTGCCGGTGTGGGCAGTCTATTTTTTCCGCAACAAGTCACTAACGAGAGGGTGAATGTGCTGCCGGAAGAAACAGTAACCCTATCTCCCATCACGATCCAACGTCGTTTAATTGGGGCACTGCGTATTGATGTTAAAGCGATCATTCCCACGAACCATTGGGTTGTTTATGAAATTCGCTTATATGACGATCAAAATCAGTTGCTTGCCTCTGCCATTAAAGAGGCTTGGAAAGAATCAGGTGTTTGGCGGGAGGATGGAGAAACGGGCACTTGGTCGGAATCAGATCTCTTAGGAGGACTCGATGTTCGTTTAGGAGAAAAACAGCAAGAAGACATCACGATTGCAGTGGCAGTTTTAGAATATGGGGAAACTCGGGGTCGCGTCCTCAGTGAACAACCGGTCTCATTTCAGGTTGATGTGGAAAATGGGGTGATTGATGGTCGCTATCTTTGGACAGGGTTTTTTGGGGTTTTGGTCATGTGGGTTCTCAGTCGCTTGTCAGTGGGAACGACAGGGCAAGTGAGAATTCGGAAAACGATTAATGATAGTGATGTGGGAGACCGAGCGCTTCTCGGTGGGGAAAACACTTTAATTAAAGTCACTGTCAACGTTAAGTCTGATGAAACTTCACCCCAGTCCCTAATGGTGAACTTATGGTTGAAAGATGGCATGGGGGAACAAATTTATAGTGAACAAACGCCAATTAAACTTAATTTTCGTCGAGATGATGGTGAAATTGAAGATGCAACGGGAAAACTAGAACAGTACTTTGTCTTAACGCGACGCGGATCCTACGGGTTTTATGTCGAAGTAACGCCGGATCAACCGGTTGACCAAACGACCTTAACCGTTACCGAAAATGCACAAACTCGGTCGGGAAAAAAACCCCTCAAAATCATCACTGTCGAGGCTAACTAAACCATTAATCAACTCATGCTACCGAAAATTTTTGCTGCCATTGCCTTTTCCATCGCTGTCCTCACCATTTTTGCGAGTTATACTCAACGCTCAGCCCTCGCTTTGCGACAAGAATCTCAACCGATGTATTTGCCCCGTCATAATACTGGCATCTCTGGTTACTATTTTGGCGGATCCTGGCGACCGACTCGTCTCCGTTCCGATTATGGCGATTTTCGCGGTGGCGGTCCTAGTGCTGGGAAGTAGGAGTCTGTCAGATTGGACATGATGGGTTGAGGTGAGACAGGGTTCATCTGCCTTTGCTTATTGACTTAACCAAGTGATCGCATTTCGGATCCACTCTTCTGGATTCGGATTTTTGGCTAATAAGGAATCTTGACTGATAACTGATAGCGCTTGTTCAATTTCTTCTTTCGTATAACCCAACGCTAACAATGTCATTTCCACATCTTCTCGAATGGCTGGCTTGGGGGCAACACTTTCATCTCCTTTCACCACTAGCCCGGCTTCGGTGCGCCATTGCGCAAGTTTTGTTTTCAATTCTAAGGCGATCCGTTCCGCGGTTTTCTTGCCCACACCTGGGGTTTTCGCTAAGAGTTGTGTATTTTCAGCAACAATTGCTTCAACCAGTTCTCTTAAACCTAAGGTATCAATCAGCGCGATCGCGACTTGACTGCCCACACCATTTACAGCGGTTAATTTGCGAAATAAATCCCGCTCTGCTGCACTGTTAAATCCATACAAAATAATGGCATCGTCTCGAATTTGCTGATGGGTAAAAATTTGCGTTGATTCTGAAATGGCTTGGTCTAATTCTCGCGCTAGCCGAGAGGGAATTTGGATTTCATATCCCACTTGATTCACTTCTAGAATGAGGGTCACTCGATTTCCCGTGGTTTTGACAAGGTTAATCACCTCTCCTCGTAAATAACTAATCATCTTGTAGTCCCTTGTGCTTGCTCTCTTTCTCTTGCCAGAATCAATTTGTAGCAGAGATTGACCCATTTGTGATCAAATCACGCTGTTAATTGAGCAATGACCCAGAGTCGAAATTGCTTCATT
>CAZBPR010000042.1:0-22233 GCA_964493825.1 uncultured Dactylococcopsis sp. | reverse complement strand
ATCGCTCTAAAGCCGATTCAAGACGAGTTAAGAATTTTAAGGGATGACGCAGCATTTCTCTTACTATAAGTAAATTAAAAGTCTTTCTTCTTCTAGTGTGCCCAATTTTTTCACATTCTGTAGCTTTTTTGTAGCATTAGTTACAGAAAATCTATTATTAGACTGATCTAATCTCAAAACGGAGTCTATCCCAAGAAAGATTACTCAGTATGGAGTCCGCAGTATTTCTACATGCACTCTCTTTTAGCCCTTGCCACTCAAGATTCCATGTCTGCTAACTCTAACCAGCGTGCGGTTGCATCTTCAATATTTTTTTCCAAGGTTGCTACCTGTTCTGAAAGTTTTTGCAGTTCGCTATATTGCTGAGAAGGAGTATTATAAAGCGCATTTTCTAATTCTGTTTTTTCTGCTTCCAATTGTGGTATTTTGATTTCTAACTCTGCTAATTCTCGTCGTTCCCAATTAGACATTCGGCGCGGTTTTTCTTGCTTTTCTTTTTTCCTTTTTTCGTTAATAGCAGATTTATTTTTTACTCCTTTTGCGCTGTTGTTTTCATTAGCAACTTGTGCTGTTTCTTCTGCTTCTTTATAATCTAAATAAGTAGAGTAGTTACCGGGATAAAATTTGATAATCCCTCCTTCTGAAAAAGCGAAAATTTGCGTAACGGCTCGGTCTAAAAAGTAACGGTCGTGGGAAACAGTAAGGACGCAACCATTAAATTCTTCCAGATAGTCTTCTAAAATACTTAAGGTTTGAACATCTAAGTCATTGGTTGGTTCATCTAGGATTAAAACATTAGGAGCGCTCATCAAAACCTTCAACAAAAATAAGCGTCGTTTTTCTCCGCCTGATAGTTTATGTAGGGGAAGATACTGTTGATTCGATGGAAACAAAAACCGCTCTAACATTTGGGAAGCAGTGATTAAAGTTCCGTCAGCCGTCTTGACATATTCCGCTACATCTTTGAGATATTCAATCACTCGCTGATTCTCATTTTTAGCTTTAAGAAGATTTTCCGAATGTTGATCAAAGTAGCCAATCTGAATGGTTGCACCAATTTCGACTTTGCCACTGTCCGGTGGAATCCGTCCGGTGACAATATCCATTAATGTTGACTTTCCAGCCCCATTTTCACCAATAATTCCGATGCGATCATTAGGACTAAATTCGTAAGTGAAGTCTTTAATGAGTTGCCGGTTTTGATAAGATTTATTAATATTTTCCACTTCAATTACTTTTTTACCAATGCGGCGGCTAGGTGTGGAAATATCAACATTACCCTTAGCTGCTTTGAACTCTTTGTTTTGGAGTTCATCAATGGCTTGAATCCGCGCTTTTTGTTTCGTTGATCGCGCTTTTGGTCCTTGTTTTAACCAAGCGAGTTCTCGCCGGAGCACACTTTTATATTTTTGGTAACTGCTAGCTTCTGCTGCGTCTATTTCAGCTTTCTTTTCTAGATAGTAAGAATAGTTGCCATCAAAGGTGTATAAATCAGCACGGTCAATTTCAATAATGCGAGTCGTGACTTGATCAAGAAAATAGCGGTCGTGGGTAACTAATAAAAGGGCTCCTCGAAAGTTGCTTAAATAATTTTGTAGCCATTCGACAGCGTCAGCATCTAAATGGTTAGTTGGCTCGTCCATTAAAAGCGCATCCGGTTCAGCGAGTAAGGCGGCTGTTAAAGCCACTCGCTTGCGTTCTCCCCCTGATAAATTCTTGACAGGAGTATGAGGATCGCCTAAGCCTAATTTATTTAAGATAATTTTAGCCTTCGTATCTAAATCCCATGTTCCCATCGCATCCATTTGTTGCGTAATGGTAGAAAAACGCGAGAGGAGTTGATTATTATTGGGATCAGTGGCGAGTTTTTCCGAAAGGGTTTCGTACTCTTGAATCAGTTTAATTTGTTCGCCGCTACTGGCTAAAACTTGCTCTAAAACTGTATTGGTTTCATCTACTTCGGGTTGTTGGGGAAGATAAACACATCGTGCATTTTGGTTCACGTTAAATTCCCCACTATCAATCGGTTCGAGTCCAGCCAATATTTTAAGAAGCGTTGATTTACCGGAGCCATTAGTACCAATTAAACCGACTTTTTCCTTTTCATTAATGCTAAAGGTAGCATCCCGAAGAATTTCTTTAATGCCAAAGTCTTTTTTGACTGATTTCAGCGTAAAAATAGCCATAGTTGATTAGTCTATACTCATGATTTGTCCTTTGCATCCCCCCTCGCCATCACCTCCTCTGATCTTAGATTAAGATAGAGAAAAACTGTTAACAATCCTTTACAAAAACGCTGATGACACAATCGCTAACAAAAAACACCGCTCTAACGCAGTATTGTTGGGAGTGGCAAGGCTACAAGACTGTTTATACTGTCCAAGGAGAAGGACAACCTTTACTTCTGATTCATGGCTTTGGTGCTTCCATGGGACATTGGCGAAAAAATATTCCGGTTTTAGCGGATGCAGGATATCAAGTCTTCGCACTAGACTTGCTGGGCTTTGGCGGATCAGAAAAGCCTGCTTTAGACTATAGCGTCGAGTTGTGGCAACAACAACTCTATGATTTTTGGGCAAGCCACATTAACCAACCCACTGTCTTTGTGGGCAACTCCATTGGGGGCTTACTGGCCTTAATGATGATGACTGAATATCCTGAATTGACCGCAGGAGGGGTATTAATCAACAGTGCTGGGGGCTTAAATCATCGTCCAGAAGAATTGCAGTTTCCGTTAAATGTGGTGATGGGGACTTTTACTAAGCTGGTTAGTACACCGGGAATTGGTGAATTTGTGTTTAATCAGGTTCGCCGTAAATCTCAAATTCGGAATACCCTCAAGCAAGTGTATCGCGATCGCGCTGCAATTACTGAGGACTTAGTAGATCTACTGTATCATCCTTCCTGCGATCCTGGGGCACAAAAAGTGTTTGCATCGGTGCTGAGTGCACCACCAGGACCAAAACCTGAAGATTTATTACCCCATCGCCAACGTCCATTGTTAGTGTTATGGGGGGAAGATGATCCGTGGACGCCCATTCAGGGGGCAAAAATTTATCAAGATTTGAGTCAGCATGAAACGGAAGTGGAATTTTATCCCATTCCAAAAGCCGGACATTGCGCCCATGACGAGAAACCGGAACAAGTTAATGCGTTAATGGTGAATTGGTTAAACCGAATTTGCCAATAACTACAGTTAGAAAATAACGGGAGAAGTGGGACAATAAACAACAAATAACCCATAACTCATAACGAATTATGTGATATTTTGAAGAATGCTATAATTCTCTTCTCTGCCATGTCCTCATCTCCTTTTTCTCAAGATCAACCACCTTCTTCCCCGGAAATTAAAGTTCTGATTGATGAAGATGGGCAATCCTTATACTGTTATGTGGAACAGTCCTTTACATCGAAAGGGATTCAATACTATCTTTTAATGCCAATCGATTCTCCTGTTTCAATTATTATGTGGGATGAGGACGAAGATGCAGAACAAGCCATTTTAATTGAAGATGAGCGAGAGATTGATAAACTGTTCTCTAAAGCGGAAGTGAGTTTAGCTGAAGAAAATCTGACGCTGAAACGCACCTCCTTCACGTTGACGGTTGCAGGAGAATTACCAGAACCGGATGATGATGATATCTTGACTTTAGAAATTGAAACTGAACGGGATTGGGAAGCAGAAGAGTTCCAACTGTTGGCAACATTTTTCCACCAAGATGAAGAATATGGAGTGTATACGCCTTTAGTGCCCTTGCTCTTTTTTGCCAAAGCGCAACCGAATGGTGAATTAGAATTACTTTCTCTCGATGAGTTAAAAACTATTCAACCTATTCTCGAGGAATGGATGTTTAATTAGAAAAAGCTTGATTTTAGTTCTGACCAAAGTTGAGTGAGTACCTGCTAGAACATAATAAGAGTGACGATCGCGCGGTAGTGATAGGTTGAACCGGATCTTTAACCCCTAGTGATTAACCAATCCGTGTCGTGCTTATGAAAATTTTAATTCTCGGTAGTGCTCAAGATGCCCATGCTGCCCATATTTATCAAAGATTGAGAGCCACTGGTGTTACAGTCGATTATTTAGATTTGCATCAGTTTCCGACACAATTGCAGATGTCTTGGCAACTGGAAACAGAAGTCGGCAATTTTACCTTATCAGAAGGACAACGCTTCAACTTTCAAGAAATTCACAGTGTTTTTTGGCGCAGTTTTGGTCAAATTATGCTGCCTCACTTGCAGGATCAGGAACAGGAAAGAATTGCTTACCATGACGCCTTGAGTACAGCGCGATCGCTGTTTCAAATTTGTCCAGCCCGTTGGATTAATTCTTGGCAAGCTTATCAATTTCATCAAGAAAAACCGTTACAACTTCATGCCGCCAAACAACTGGGCGTAATCATTCCAGCCACTTTGATTAGCAATGATCCTCAGCAAGTGCGAGAGTTTGTCCAATGCCAAAAACAAGCGATTTTTAAGCCAGTGTATAGTGGTGCCCATGCTCAATTCGTAACGCAAGCGCACCTACAGGGGGAACGGTTACAGAAAGTGCTGAGGATTTCCCCTGTTACCATTCAAGCTTATATTCCAGGCACGAACATTCGGAGTTACGTCATTGGTGAGTCCGTATATTCCGCAGAAATTCGGAGTGAGGCGCTTGACTTTCGCGACGATCAGCAAGCAGCGTTGATTCCGCGACAAGTTCCCCCTGCCATTGAAACCCAATGTCGAGCCATTGCTCAAAAATTTCGCCTCCATTGGACTGCCATTGACTGGCGTTTAACCCCAGCCGGTGAATATGTCTTTTTAGAAGCCAACCCAAGTCCAATGTTTATCCACTTTGAAAAACAAACTGGCTTTCCCCTTACTCAGGAGTTACTGAAATTGTTAATGGCAGCGTAGTTTACCCCCCTTCTTCTCCCAGGGCTAAAGTAGTAACTTTAGGGGGAACACTGGGGTTAAATGGATAGGGAGGACGCAGTTTATCAAGAAAAGACAAAGGAAATGGAAATAAATTAGGCGATGTGCCCCCTTCTTCGCCAATCGCTTGGGTCGTTACTCCCATGCTTCCCCCAGCAAGGGGTTGAGTGGTTTCATCCGTTAGTGGTTCTAAAAAATCTAAATCCACTGTTTCCAGATGGGAATTCTCCAAATCAAAAGGATGTCTCATGCAATCCTCCTGTGCAATTGATGGGTTTAGTTGTTACTGTAGCGACTCTCTCTCCCCAGCAAATGCCATGATGGCAGATTTATGAGTAAGTTTAACAACGGGGACAATCTACCCAGTTCGCTTCAATGGTTCCATCCGGCTGAATGCTGGCTTCTTTTTTCCAAATCGGGGCATTATGTTTTAAGGTGTCGATCGCGTACTGACAAGCGGCAAAGGCTTCACTGCGATGGGGACAGCCCACTGCAACCAGGACACTAATTTCGCCAATTTGAAGCCGTCCAATGCGATGATGAATCACTACTCGATTTACAGGCGACCATTGCTGACGAATTTGGGCAGCAATTTGTTGAAACAGCGCGATCGCCATCGGTTCATAGGCTTGATATTCCAAATACGCCACGGGTTTCCCTGCCGTTTGTTTGCGGACAGTACCACTCATAACCACAATCGCGCCATTAGCAGCATCATCAGCAAGACGATACACTTCATCAAAGGATAAGGGCGCAAAGGCAATATGAAAGTGATCTTGGGGATAAAGAGTCACAGGAGGAGTAGAAAGCATGGTCAAGTTTTTTGGGTTAGTTGCGGTTGCTGATGTCCTCGTTTCGCTTTTTCTGGCGAGTGTGTGGGGAACAGATGTAATAAGGCTTCGTTGAAGGTTACTTGTACTCGGGTTTGGCGGGCTAACGGTTGTTTTTGATAGGTTCGCGCCTGTAACTCCATTCCCGAAGGCAGTCGCAGGCGGTAGCGATGTTCCCGCCCTAAAAATTCGCGATCGCGCACGATAATTTCCGAGGTTTCATCGGGAATCAGCGTAATGTCTTCTTGACGAATCATTAAATCGCCATGATCCCCTTGTACCTGATCTGAAATTTGTGAGGGGTCTAAAATAAACGTTCCCACTTCCGTTTCCCAACCGTTTCTGCCGCGAGAAGCCGGGAGGAAGTTCCCTTGAGTCACAAATTCTGCAACAAAACGCGAGGCAGGGTGGCTGTAAACAATTTCTGGAGTATTATGCTGTTCCAAATTCCCCTGTTGCATCACTGCTACAGAATCAGAAATTGAAAGGGCTTCTTCTTGATCATGGGTAACAAAAACAGCAGCAATGCCGGAAGCCTTGAGAATATCCCGTAATTCTGTGCGTAAGCGCAAACGCACTTGGACATCCAAATTGCTTAACGGTTCGTCTAATAAGACTAAATTGGGACGAGGGGCTAAGGCACGGGCTAAAGCGACTCGTTGTTGTTGTCCGCCAGAGAGTTCATGGGGATAGCGCTGTTCCAAGCCTTCTAAACCCACTAGGTTTAAAGCCGCTTGGACTTGTTTTTTGATATCTGCTGCACTCTGGTTACGATGTTGTTTCAAACCAAAGGCGATATTTTTTGCCACATTCAGGTGAGGAAATAACGCATAATCTTGAAAGACCATTCCCACATCGCGTCGTTCTGGAGGCACATTGGACGAGGCATCGGCAACTACTTTCCCAGCAATCATAATCTTGCCCTGTAACGGTTGCTCAAACCCCGCAATGAGTCGTAAAAGCGTCGTCTTTCCGCACCCAGACGGTCCTAATAAACTCAGTAAATGCCCTTGGGGTAAACTGAGGGTAACGTGATTAACAGCCGGGATACCTTGACGAGAATACTTTTTACTAACGCCTTCTAGATGCAGAATGGGAGATTGTTTCATCAGTGAGTTTGCGCGATCAATCGCTTGCGACAGCAATTACAAATACTCTCCCCATGATAAAAGACTTTTTGCAGACTTTTTGCAGTTGAGCAACGCTCAAGGCTTGTGAACCGGAATGCATTCGGGTTCATTCCTTGAGTCCGTTTGCTAAGTTGAGGGAAGAGCAAATAAGGAATAATTCAACATGGAAGGGAAACAAGTTCTTCTTACCGGTGGCACCGGCGGTTTAGGTTTAGGGGTCACTCCGGCAGTAGTGAAACGAGGGGCAAAAGTCACCATTCCGTATCGCAGTGAAGCCTCAGTCGAGCGTCTCAAGCAAATTTTATCACCCAGTGAGTTTGCTAGTATTCGCTTTGTAACATTGGATTTAACCAAAGAAAGCGCGATCGCGCAATTGATTGAAGATATGGGACGGGTTGACATTTTAATTCATCTCGTCGGTGGCTTTTCTATGGGACAACTGGTTGATTACAGTTATGAAGATTGGAAAAAAGACTTCCAGCTCAATCTCGATACCACCTTCTTGGTCTGTAAACACAGCCTCCGTGCCATGATTAACGCCGGTTATGGGCGCATTGTAACCGTTGGTTCAAAAGGCGCCGTGCAACCCATGGGAGGACTTGCCTCTTACTGTGCTTCCAAAGCGGGTGTTGTGGCCTTAACCCAAGCCATCGCTGAAGAAGTTAAGGACTACGACAATATTACCGCTAACTGTGTTTTGCCGAGTATTATTGATACGCCTACCAACCGTGAAGCAATGGGAAGCGACCAAGCCGATCAATGGGTTAAACCGGAATCTCTAGGAGAAGCCATTTGTTATCTTGCTTCAGACGAGGCGAGAGAAGTTCGTGGCGCAACCCTCCCTGTTTATGGAAAACTCTAGTTGCTAGTTTTTAAAGGAGTGGGAGTTGGGGGAATTGCGAATCTGGCAAAAAAATGAGTATCCTCAGTTTTTTCACCCTATCTCCTTGTCACCCCCTCTCCCCCTCCGTATCAATGGGTTACCACAATAGACCAATGTCGGAATTAAATATCTTTCTCGCTTAACTCACGATTCATATGATCGAATGGTTTGTCAATGAAAGAGGTATCTAACATTCCAGCATCTTCAGCCATTTGCTTCACCATTTCTTTCATGATTTCAATGCCGCGCACGGTAGGTGCAATGGGAACGCCAAGAGAGTTATAGGTTTCTCTTAATCCTTGCAAAACGCGCTCATCTAAAACATCGGTATTACCCGCAACTAACGCATAGGTAGCATAGCGCAGATAATAATCCATATCTCGTAAGCAGGCAGAGTAACGGCGGGTTGTATAAGCATTTCCTCCCGGACGGATTAACTCGGGTTGCTCATCAAACAGTTGTCTTCCTGCTTCCTTAACAATCGCAGCCGCATTTGCATTAATCAAGGTCGCTGCCTGTACCCGTGCCATACCGGATGCAAAATAGGATTGCAATTCATCCATTGCATCACGATCCAAATAGCGACCTGTAACATCATAATTTCTAATTAAAGTTGTGACTGCATCTTGCATCTTATATTTTCCTCCCAAAGCAACTGATTTTATGATGATCTAAAAAGTAAGTTTAGTTGGTTACTCCACTGTCCTTGCCGGTGAAGCAAGTCTGTAATCTTGATTATTCTATCGTTTCCTTTCTCTCATCTTCCCCTCTATTGCGACCCTTTCTGAGATAGAGTGTTACAAAACTTAATTCTCCTCGCCACTCATCCCAGTCCTCAAAGTATCAAGAAACAATCAGATTGACGATCTCTCTCTCACCCAAGCACTCAATCTCTGTTAGCATAAGTTTTCCTCAGTTCCATCATCTCGGCAGTGGAAAACATGACATCCTTTTCTCAACCAACACCAATGACTGAAAAGCAAGCTCAACCTTTTTTAAAGTGGGCAGGGGGAAAAACGCAACTCCTAGCACAAATTGAAGCTTTTTTCCCTGAACAATTACGAACCGGTTCAATTCAAAGATATATTGAACCCTTTGTTGGTGGGGGAGCTGTGTTTTTTAAGGTTGCTAATACTTATCCGATCCAACAATTTTTAATTTCTGATATTAATCCTGAACTAATCCTTGCTTATAGAACAATTCAGCGTGCTACTGAAGAGTTAATTTCTCATTTATCAGTGTGTCAAGAAACCTATCTTGCCTTACCAGAGACAGAGCGAAAAAACTTTTTCTATCAAGTTCGTACTGATTATAATCAAAAACGCCATCAAATTAATTTTGATGTTTATGGTTCAGATTGGGTTGAAAGAACGGCTCAACTGATTTTTCTCAATCGGACTTGCTTTAATGGCTTGTTCCGAGTCAATTCAAAAGGCGAGTTTAATGTTCCATTTGGTCGCTATAAAAAGCCAAAAATTTGCGATGCTGATAATCTGAACCTTATTGCACAAGTCTTAAACAAAACAGAAATTCGACAGGGTGACTTTACGCAATGCGAAAATTTTATACATCACAATTCCTTTGTTTATTTGGATCCGCCCTATCGACCAATTAGTAAAACTTCCAACTTCAAAGCTTATTCTAAACATAATTTTAACGATGCAGAACAATTGAGACTCAGAGATTTTTTTCAACTATTAGATAAAAATGGCGCGAAATTATTATTAAGCAATTCCGACCCCAAAAACGAGGATCCCAATGATCATTTTTTTGAATCAGCTTATACCAACTATCTGATTAAGCGGGTACAAGCGGCTCGAAATATTAATAGTAAGGGAAATAAACGAGGAAAAATTAAGGAACTCTTAATTATGAATTATCACCATTAATAACGAACTGATGCGTTAACTGACTTTGACCAAAACCTGATTGTCTTCTGTTTTGACCTCATAATTGGGGAGTGGCGTCGTTGCCGGTCCTTGCAATAATTCACCTCGAATTGTAAATTCTGAGCCATGACAGGGGCAAGCCAGTCGTTCGCCACTTTCGGTGAGAGAAACAGCACAGCCTTGATGAGGACAACGTTGACTCAATGCAATTAAGTCATTGCTAGCACTACGAATGACAATGACCCCAGCAGAATCATCAGTTAAACGACCGTTGGACTCAAGTTCCTCAATTGTTCCAATAACCTGAAAAGTATCTGATTGTTGCGTTTCATCTGTTGTTGTCTCTGGTGGAGAAGTATTTTCTCCTGGTACATTGCAACCAATAATAGTTGTCAAAATTGTACTCAGACTCATCCAACCGACAAACTGACGACGATTTATTTTCATGACTTCTTGCTTCGTAATGCGGAAGTTTTCTTGATTGGCTCTAAACTTCAGTACTGTGCGATACCGATGCCGTCTCACAAACAATTAGGATTGCCCAAAAGACAATCCCTAACTTTTTAACTTAAACTTTATTCTTTAAAAAAATCAAACTTGATAGACTAAGACCTATGCTGCTGCGGGGACTTCACTTTTTGTTTGCTCTTCAACTGTTGTTTCTTCTCCTTCCGATTCTTTGACAACTAGACGAGAACAGGGAATTTGATCTGATAAAATTGCACTTGCCATCATTCCCGTATGAATTTCTAGTATTCCTTCTGGTAAAGCTTCAAATACGAGACGTTGTCCGGGAAATACAACACGCTCAAAATACCAGTTTTCAAGATTTGTAATCCGTACTACTTGAATGGAACTTGTGGCATTAAAATAACAACAGAGGATCGGATCGGAGGGAGTGTTAGGAACGGGATCAAGGATTTGAGCCATGACAAATAGCTATATATTTTTACTAAACGTTACATTTCTAAATTAACACTAGCTGATCCCCAGTCGCTGTTAATCCTAATACAAATTGCCAAATTATTTTGTCTTCTTCCGGAAAACCAGAAGAAGGATAAGCCTTTAAAGTTAGGCGCTGAGGGCATTTCTCCAATCAGCTATTGATTTGATCCCGACTCTGTTTTTTTGATCCCCTCCTTACTCTCGTCGTTATTTCCGCAATTGTCCTAACGCTACGTTAAGATATATGAAAATAATGAGAGCATCCCTGTTGATACCGGGTTGACTTTCCTAAAAAAAAGATAAAAAACTGTAAAAATCAATATACCATAACATTTGCCAAAAACATCATCTTCTCTAGCTGCGTTCAATTTTAGAAATCTCTGACAACGACCATGACCCAAAAAATCCTTTACGTTCGGCTTCCTTGCAACCCCATCTTTCCAATTGGTGTCGTTTACATAGCAGATCATATTCATAAGCTGTTCCCAGAAGTGGAGCAGCGTATTTTTGATATGGGCACGGTTGCCCCGCTTGACTTTAGGCGTTCTCTAGAAGCCTGTATCGATCAATACCAGCCGACTCTTTTAGTCTTTTCCTGGCGCGATATTCAAATTTACGCTCCAGTTGGTGGTAGAGGCGGTAACCCTCTCCAATATGCCTTTGAATTTTACTATGCGAAAAATCCGCTGAAGCGCATACATGGGGCACTTGGAGGAGTGCGCGTTACAGCTGCTTATTATGGAGAGCTTTGGCGTAATCTGGGCTTAATTAAACAGGGTTTACGTCGGGCACAAAAATATAATCCCCAAGCCCGAACCATTATTGGTGGTGGTGCAGTGAGCGTTTTTTATGAACAGCTCGAAAATAAATTACCTCGGGGGACAATTGTTTCGGTAGGGGAAGGAGAACTCCTTGTCGAGAAGTTATTGCGAGGACAAAACTTCCAAGATGAGCGCTGCTATGTGGTTGGAGAAACAAAACCTCGAGACAACATGATTCATGAAGCTCCCACCCCTCTGGAAAAAACGGCTTGCGACTACGATTATATTGAGCAGATGTGGCCGGAATTTAAATATTATCTTCAGGATAATGACTTCTATATCGGTATTCAAACGAAACGAGGTTGTCCACATAACTGTTATTACTGTATTTATACAGTGGTTGAAGGAAAACAGGTGCGCGTTAATCCGGCTGATGAAGTGGTGGCAGAAATGCGTCAGCTTTATAACCGAGGCATTCGTAATTTTTGGTTTACTGATGCTCAGTTTATCCCGGCCAAAAAATATATTCCTGATGCCATTGAACTCTTACAAAAAATTTATGATTCAGGGATGAACGATATCCATTGGGCTGCATATATTCGGGCCGATAACTTAACGCCAGAATTATGTGATTTGATGGTCAAAACAGGAATGAATTATTTTGAAATTGGCATTAGTAGCGGTTCACAAGAATTAGTTCGCAAAATGCGCATGGGCTACAATTTGCGTGTAGTGCTACAAAACTGTCGTGACTTAAAAGCAGCAGGTTACGATGAGTTGGTGTCAGTTAACTATTCCTTTAATGTTTTAGATGAACGAATTGAAACCATACGCCAAACCATTGCTTATCATCGTGCCTTAGAAGCAATCTTTGGGGAAGATAAAGTTGAACCAGCCATTTTCTTTATTGGGTTACAGCCCCATACTCATCTCGAAGAGTATGCTTTAGAAAATGAGATCCTCAAGCCAGACTATAACCCAATGAGTCTGATGCCTTGGACGGCGAAAAAGCTATTGTGGAATCCAGAACCGTTGGGCAGTTTATTTGGAGAAGTTTGTCTGCAAGCTTGGGAAAATAATCCCAATGATTTTGGGCGCGAAGTGATGGCAATTTTAGAACAACGCTTTGGTCGCGCTGATCTTGAGGAAGCCCTCAATGCACCAATGAAAGAAACCTCTCAACAGCAACTCACTTCTGTCAGCTAGCAGCGGTGAGGGGACGACAGGCTGAACTCAGGTTAATTGAAGTTTCTCCTGTCTTCCCCAATTGTTAATTCTTAATGATTAATTATGCTAGAAGGATCTATATTACAAAAACTCTATACAGCTCACCAAAATACAGACCACCCTCTCAATTTGGGGGTTTATTATAAAAATACTCTGGTTGCTCTGTGTCATGCACTAGAGGATTTTATTCTCAAGAGTAAAAGTGATCCTTTGGTGATTACTGCCTTTCAGCAGGGAAAATGGTATTTGCAAGAAGCGGATCGCTATGGTGATATTGCCGAGAAAGCCCGAAAAATAGCAATTATGGCTGCCCCTGGCGCTGGTTTTGCAGAGCATCCCACCGGTCAAAGAGAGAATGTTGATTTAGTGAGTCTAGATGCAGCCACTGATCCCGTCGCCCAAGAATGGCATTTAATCATTTGTTCTCCCAGTTATACAGCAATGGTGCTATGTCAAGAACTATCAGAGGCGGACTATGGGAAAATGGGGCAGCCTGAACATGATTTAGAACGAAAATTTTATGGATTTTGGACGTTTGAACCGGATTTAGTGTTGGAAACGGTAGATATCGCGATCGCGCACATTGCCAAGTATGATCGCGCCCTCTCTGCCGAGTTAAAACAGCATTTCCTTGCTATGACCTCGGCTTTAGGCAGCGTAGAAAACGAAGATACTGGAGTGGTTGTCTCCCAGGTCGTCGATTACCTTCAAAACTCCCAAGCCGAACTTCTCAACCGTCAACAAGCAACAGCCGATCACGAAGCCTCCTATTTACCGCAAGCGCAAAACTTGGATGATAATTTACTGTCCAATGAGATGCAAGCCTTCTTGCGGATGGCACAACTGATCGACCAAGCTGATATTAATAATCCGATGGCGGCTGCAGAAGTGGCTGCTTTAGCAGAAACCATGGGACAAGTCCTCGATCTGCCCGCTTGGCAACAAAAGCGATTGCGCCTGGCTAGTTTACTGCATCGTTTAGTGCCCTCATTAGGCCCAACACCGCAAACGGAAGAACACACCGAGGAAGCCCCTGCTTGTCAATTAATTCCAAGTGTGGAAACGTTGCGAGCAATGCCGAGAATGAGCGCGATCGCGCGAATTATTACCCATCAAACTGAAAATTGGGATGGCACTGGTACTCCCGGACAACTCGCCCATGATAATATCCCCCTAGAATCCAGAATTTTAGCCCTTGTCAGTTACTTTCAACATCGCGTTAATGACTTGCGAATGAAAGAAAAGACGAATACCCGCGAAGCCACTCTCAATCAAGCCTATGAAGAGTGTCAACACTACGCCAACACAAGTTTTGATCCGAAATTAGTGGAGGCGCTGGGTTTACTTGTCATGGGAATGCAGCAGGGTATGAGTTTAGAAACCGCTCAACCGAAAATCTCAGCAGGGATGTGGCTTCTCGACACAGAACAAGAAGAAAATTTCACACGAACTTAAGGCAGAGACCATGGATATTGAAGCAATCCGGAGTGGCAAAATTCAAGAATTGGCGGGGGTTGATCTCGAAGATGAAATATTAACACAAGCCCACTTAGAAAAAGTCAATTTAAGTGGTGCCAACTTGGTTGGTGTTGATTTATCTCATGCCAACTTACAATCGGCTCACCTTAATGGAGCAAATTTACTCGGCGGCAACCTGACTGCTGCCGATCTACGAGCCAGCTTGATTGGTGTTAACTTAACCCAAGCCAACTTAGAAGGTGCCGATCTACGAGGCAGCAATTTGCGAGGAGCAAATTTGATGGGCGCAGCCTTATCTCGGGTGAGTTTAGCCGGTGCTTTTCTTAGTGGTGCCAACCTGAGTGAAGCCAACTTGCAAGGCGGAGATTTACGCAGTAGCGATCTCCGAGGTGTTAATTTTCAAGGAGCAAACCTGAAAGGCGCTAATTTATCAGATGCAGAATTACAAGGTGCTAATTTAAGTGGAGCCGACTTAGAAGAAGCAGATTTAAGAGGAGCAAACTTGGCTGGAGCCAATTTAGACTCAGCGAATCTCTTGTGTGCAGAACTGGATCAAGTCAACTGGAAAGGTGCAAATTTAGGGGGAACTTGTTTACTCGGAACGCAAGCTGAATCATTAAGTTAACGATAAAATCACAATTCATTTACTAATGAATTGCTCCGATTAATCGCTTGTACTCAAAAAACTTTACAGACAACTTCCTCACAGTCTCTCTTCTGAGCAGAGTATGGGGATTAATTTTATTTCCGTTCGGCTGAGCGTTCGAGTGAGCCCAGTAGAACGGAAACAGTAGACTGTAACTGTCTTTCAGGACTGAGAAATCTCCTAAGCTGAACGCGTACTGCTATACAAGCTTAAATCACATTAAAATTATGTTAATATCACTTTATGCATTTAACTTAAGACACGTTAAGGTGATATTAATGTGATAAAAAGAATGCCTGAAATCAAATTGATTATTGATATGCTCCAGTGCTGGCATCAAGAAAGGCTTTTTAGGGACCAGTTAATGGAAATTTTAGTGATTATTGCTAAAAGTCCTAGAGGTAGAAGAACCATTAAACAAATTCGAGAACTGCTGACACAAGCTCTTGAACAAAGTTAATCGCAGGTCATGCCAATCTAAGTTAAACAGTGTGTTGAAAGTGTTTTTGCAAAACCTGAGTCATTTGAAAACTCGGCATTGCTGCATAGAGAAAATCACCTTGTACCGCTTGACATTGCAGTTGTCTTAAAATTCCCAATTGTTCTTTTAATTCAACACCTTTAACTACGAGTTGCAATTTTAGACTCTTACTAAATGTTAAAATCGCTTCTAAAACTCTAAGAGCAGCTTCCTCCTGTAAGATATTCTCAATGAGAGCAGGATCCGTCTTTAAACTATAAATTGGCAGTTTTTGAAGACTGCTAAAGGAAGAATGACCACCGCCAAAATTATCGACAGAAAAACGAATTCCTAATTCACATAGTTCCCAAAAAAGACTAGGAGCATGAGTTAAATCTTCAATGATTGTCGAGTCGTTTACTTCAATAATTAACTCATGGGACTTAAACTGTGTTTTTTCTAGAACTTGAGATATTTTTTGTCTCAGATCAGGTTGTTGCAACTGACGAGAGGAAAAGTTGATAGAAATTGGAATTTTTGGTAATCCCATTTTCTGCCAGCGATTATATTGAAGGCAAATTGTCTGCAAACCCCATTGTCCTAGAGAAAAAATTAATCCTGTCTCTTCCGCTAAAGGAATAAATTTGGTGGGATCAATAAATCCCAATTGAGGATGTTGCCAACGCAGTAATGCTTCCAGACTCAAAATACTGCCTGTTTGAGGATTAACAACCGGTTGGTAATGGATCGAAAGTTGATCTCTTTCTAGCGCATATTTCAATTCTTCTTTTAAATTTTCTTCAGGTTTAGCACTAGCATGATCTGTATATAATTGATAACATTGCTTGCCTTTATTTTTAGCTTGTCTTAGAGCTGTATATGCCTTTTCAATCAAAGTATTGGCATCTTTTGCATTTTGTGGAGCAAGAGCAATTCCAATACTTGTTGTTACACAAATTTCATGCTGTTTAACAATAATATTTGACTGAAATGTATCAATAAGGGTTTGAGCAATCTCATGAATGTGCTCTAAGTGACTTGCCGAAAGAATAACAACAAATTCATCTCCTGACCAGCGTCCGATAAATGTATTTTCCTTTAAAGCTCCTTTTAATCTAGTAGCTAGAGCTTGTAAGGTTTGATCGCCTTCTCGATAACCGAATGCTTCGTTAATATTTGTAAAACCATCTAAATCCAGTAAATAAAACGCTACAATTTTATTACTTTCTTTAAATAATTCTGTTTGTAAATAAACTTCTGCTGAGCTTCGCTCAGGAAGTTTAGTTAAATAATCATAGGTGCTTTGAAAACGATGACAATCAATACAATACTCTAAATCAATTGAATTGGGTAATGATTGAGCTAAAGTTTGATTAACTTTTTCTTCTAAGTGAGCTGATTCAGAAGGCTTTAGTTTTAAACTAGGTTGATTCAATGGTCTTGCAAAAACACGAATCAGTTTATTGATTCGATCACAGTGTATTGTTCGTAAAAAAATATCGCCTTTCACCGTAATTTCTTGGGTCGATAAAAGAGACCAATCAATCTTTATACCTGACAACAAAGGATGAGTTTTACCCTGTTCTAAGAGCTCAGGGAATTTCTTGAAAGCTGTGGCATTGGCATATAATAATTCTCCATCAGAACCCAATTCTATAATAAGTTCTGGACTAAAATCCGGTATCAAAGCGAGATGGCTTAATCCAATATTTATTGTCTCTGATGCCAATTCAGGTAAGGAAGCAGAAAAAGAGTTAAAAATATTTAAACAAGTTTCGTACCAATTTTCACCATTGGATAACTGTAGTAAGTCTTGTAGTGTAGTGATATCTAACGTACCCGGAATTGTATAGTATCTGATGCTTAAACCGTTACCAAGTTGAACTAAGTCACCATGAATGAGATCATGGGAAGAGCAAGGATTCCCATTTACTAAAAGTTGATTGGGCTGTTGCTCTAAAGATAATCGCTTTTCAATAATTTTAAACGTATATCTTTTTAGTGATTGAACAGGAATTCGCAGAAGAATCGCTTGTTGATGAGGATTATAGTCTTGATTAACAACCCGATGTTCAATGATATTTTGATCAATTGCAAGATTGCCGTGAATATCTTGGCTAATTGAATAGCTAGTGTTTTTTAAGAGCTTAATAAAGCTATTGTCAAGGTTTTGGACAAACAAGATGTGGTTGATCGATTCTTGACTAGCAAAATTTTGATTTTGAACATAGTGATTCATGTTGCATTATAAATGTATATTTAACTACAATTTGCAAGATTGTTTGATCCAGTAAGAATAGTAAGATTATATTCATTATGTTGATTAATTTCAACCGATCAAGGCAAATTAATTACAAATTTAAATTACCACTAGTATCTGTTTTTATGCAACATATCTCACAAAAAATATTTATTTAAATCATATTTTATTGGAGATTCTAATCTTGATATGAACAGCCCTAGTACAGGAATCTTTGCCTGAAACTTCACTAAAACTGATGATTTTAATAGAGCTGAGAGTAATGCTGAAAGGTTGACCTTAAATTTTCGTTGAGAAAAACCCCGACTCAGAGCTTTTTTTGTGATGATCAAAGGCAAAGGGCAATATTTTTTCTTAAGGAAGAGATTATGACTCAGCAAATTGCTTCTGCTCATCAAATTTCTATTCCAGCTGGATACTTGAACCTCATGGGCTATGTGGATGAATCAGAAGTGAATGGACCAGGGGTACGGGCTGTGGTTTGGGTTCAAGGCTGTGATCGCCATTGTTCCGATTGCTTCAATCCTCAGTCTTGGTCATTTGAAATTAATCAGCTGATTGCTGTGGAAGACTTAGCCCATCAAATCCTGAGTAAACCCCGCAATCAAGGGGTGACTTTTTCTGGGGGAGAACCGTTTTGGCAGGCGATCGCGCTAACACAACTGGCGAAACGACTCAAACGTGCAGGCTTAAATGTGATGTCTTTTAGTGGTTTTACCTTACAAGCATTACAATCGCCGCAAGCGCCTCCCGGTGCAGCCGATCTCCTGCAAGAACTAGATATCCTCGTTGATGGTCCTTATCTTCCGGCACAGGCAATCAATGAAGCCGATTCTCTGGTTTCCTCTCGCAATCAACGGGTGCGCGTCTTTAATTCGGCTTTAGAAAATCAACTGGATTGGGCGAGTGATCAAATTGAAATTCATATCCTCAAAGATGGCCGACGCATTGTCACCGGCTATCGCGGGTATCAACCTTTGGATGATTAGTACAGCGGCCAGAGTGTTGCGACCCAGCTGTACTCCTATCCCAAGCAATAAGTTAACGGTTGCTTTCTACTGGCAGACGTTCTAATTGAACGGTGATTTCTGCGGTTTCTCCATTCCGTTCCACTAAAAGCGGGACGCGATCGCCAACATTTTGTTGTTCCACAATCCGTTGCACTTCCTCGGATGTTTCTACGGTTTCGCCATTAATTGCGCGAATCACATCGCCGGGTTGTAATCCGGCTTGACTGGCTGGAGAACCCTCAACGGTTTCGACAATTAATACTCCAGACTCAGCTGTAATTTCCAGGTTTTGTTGGGGCAGTTGTTGCAACCGTTCCTTAATTTCCGGTGTTAAAGTAACCATACGAATCCCAATGTAGGGATATTGGACTTCGCCGGTTTCCATAATTTCGGTTGCGACTCGTTTGGCAGTGTTAATGGGGACCGCAAAGCCTAATCCTTCCGCTTGTCCGATAATTGCAGTATTCATCGCAATCACTTCTCCCCGCGCATTTAACAGGGGTCCACCAGAATTTCCCGGATTAATTGCAGCATCGGTCTGGATAAATTCCACGCGTTTATCAGAGACACCAATCGCGGAACTGGGTCGTCCTGTTGCACTAATGACACCAACCGTTACGGTTTCATTCAATCCTAAAGGATTGCCGATCGCGATCGCCCATTGTCCGGGTCGCACCCGGTCTGAATTTCCTAAAGCAACCGTCGGTAAATCTTGCGCATCAATTTGAATCACTGCAATGTCGGTTAACGGATCTTCTCCCACAACTGTCCCATCAAAGGTGCGTCCATCCCGTAAAGCGACAACCACCTCGTCGGCTTGATTAACCACATGGGAGTTCGTTAGAATTTGCCCATCACTACTGACAATAAAGCCTGATCCTAACCCTTGTTGCACGCGTTGTTGAGGGGGAACCGGAATGGAATCGCCAAAAAATCGCTCAAAAAAGGGATTATTAAAAATTTCAGGAACATTAGTATCGACAACTCGTTTCACATTGACTCGCACTACTGCTGGACTGACTTGATCAACAACAGTTGTTACGAAATTGGTATCTTCCGGTCTTCGTTCCAAAGGACGCGACGTAGAATCGGAAAACGGTTCTGCCTCTCCAGAGGGGGGTGATTCTTGTGAATCCGGTGAAGGGTCAGTCGGTTGGGAGGATGGCTTTAGGTTCAACTGAGAACAACTACTGACGAAAGTCGTTGTTGTCATCATTAAAATTAGAGCAAACCAGCGGTTTTTTTTTAGGTTCATGATTTTTATAAAACGAAAGCAATAGAAATTAAAATTATGACAATAATACACTCCGAAAGCATTAGGCTTGATTCTGCCAAAATCCTGACCAGGGAATACCACCAACTTCTAAACCACAATTGCGACTAGAAGCTTCAAAGATAATATTTCCACTCCGATGAGAGAGTTTAAGCTGAAGGTCGCCTCGCATTGTATCTCGACAACAAAACTGTAATCCTTGTTCCGTGGGCGCCCGTAAAAGTGTCCCCGGTTGGTCAGTTTTGCCGATAATTTCCACTGCTAATTCTCTACCAACTGCGCTCATTTTCCATTCTCCCCAAGGTTGAATTTCCCAAAAGACCTCGGAATTCCAGGGAACAAATTCATAAAATTGCCCGCGATGGTGGAAACAAATCAGTGCCACTTCTTCGCCAAGGCCTAACACTTCTCGTCTGCCACCGCCAGCAGTTAAGGCGAGATCAGTTTCTTCGGTAAAAGCATTGCAGTTTAACCAAAACCATTTCGCCGGAAACGCCCGTCCCCAATTTTTCTCACTGTAAGCCGGTACATTCGTAAATTTATAGGTTTTGCCTTGCCACTGAATCCATCCCGTTGCTAAGCCATGGGCAATCAAAATTTGCCAACCGGGTTCAAACAGAGGCAGAAACGATAACCAGCCCGCAGTGGCTTTTTGGGGACGTTTGGGATTGCCCCAACCATAGATCGGGTTAATCTGATATTCCCAAGCGACCGTTTGGTCTGTAGCTGGGTCATAGAGTTTCCCTTGATTGAGGGTTGCCGTTGCTTGATACCCTTCGTTAATTTGTTGGTTAAATTGATTAGGGGTGAGTGGTCGGGGAAAACTTCCTACCGGTCGTTTGGCCCAATGTCCTAAGCCTAAAGCAGTATAATCAGCCCAAAACCCTTTGACATTGGGAAAGGTGCGCCAAAAATATTCATCATTGGGTCCTAAAATTTGCGCTGCCCCTCCACTGTAAGCAGTTCCCCCGGCGGGATCATCAATGGAGTACATGAAGGCGAAGGTTTGATTGATTTCGGGGAGGGTAACCCGATAATACCAACCTTCAAAAAAGCGAGTGTCTTCTCCTGCCCAATGGTAACCACTGTGAGGAGTTTGTAATTGATTGGTCATTCGTTCTTAGTCATTCCTCATTTAGGGAATAGAGAATCGTGAGGAGGATATATCTTGAATGTTTTTTGTCCTCCTCATTTCTTGACGCTTTCTCTCCATTCCCCCTTTTGTCTGGCAAAGGCTAAATGTTACTCAATTTCAATCGAACTCGGTGCAGAGGCACTGGTGCCACTACTACCGGTAGAGACAGCGGGTTGACGATATTCACTATACAGCCGATCGCGCCAGGTAAAGAAGGGTTCAAATGCAGGATTATCGCCAATCCCAGGTAGGGCTTTTCCTGCCAGTTGATTAGGAATATCCATATAAGATTCTTCGGGGAATTTTAAGAGTAAACTGAGACTCGCAACGCTGAAATCGGCAAGGGTGGGCATAGCCCCTGTAAGATAAGGTTGTTCTTGTAAAATTAAACAAAGGGCTTCTAAATCTTGTTTAAGACTC
Organism: uncultured Dactylococcopsis sp.; assembly: GCA_964493825.1. Lineage (GTDB taxonomy): Bacteria > Cyanobacteriota > Cyanobacteriia > Cyanobacteriales > Rubidibacteraceae > Halothece. The sequence continues at coordinate 965 of CAZBPR010000042.1, read as the reverse complement.
CCTTCAATGGCTTTTAAGGCTTCGCCTCCCATCCCGACGCCACTGCCTAAGGCATCTAATAAATCAGAGGGAATGGCACTGACAATACTTCTGACAAACTCAGGGGTATCAGTGGGTAAAACCGCAGCGCGTAAAGCTTCGTTGCGATTCAAAGCGCCAATGAAAGCTTTTCTACTTTTGACACCAATGGATTCATCTGCCCATTCTTCCATAAGGAGGGTTAATCCTTTTTCTTTCGCTGCTGTGGGAATGAGGGGACGTTCTGGATAAGTCCGTTCCAAATACATGGCGATTTCTGTGGAGTCAGCAACAATGGTTTCACCATCTTTGAGGACCGGAACTTGTCGCTGTCCTGACATTTGGAAGACTTCTACTTGTCCCACCCCTGGGGTCACTTCAATTTTACGGTATTCTAAGCCTTTGTAATCGAGAAGAAAACGGACTTTTTCGCTAAATTGGGAGAGTTCAAATTGATAAAGTTCTAGCATAGTTAATTCGGTGCGACCTTGCTTTCATAAAAGTTAACATTAATAAGGCGATTGTGTGAGTTACTTTTTGCAAATATGACAAATTGGGAAGAGGTTGCGGGCAATTCAGTTTTATTACCTTCACAACCGAAAGGGTTAATTCATTTTTTGGGTGGGGCGTTTGTCGCGACCGCGCCACAAGTAACCTATAGTTGGTTGTTGGAATCTTTAGCCGAGGAAGGATACGCGGTTATCGCGACGCCGTTTTTAAACGACTTAAATCATAGCGCGATCGCGCAGCGAACCTTGAATCGGTTTGAAACCGCCTATCAACGGTTGGGCTTATTTCAGCGCTATCTCCCCATTTATGGCATTGGGCATAGTATGGGCTGCAAATTACATTTGCTCATTAATAGTTTATATGAAGTGAAACGGGCGGGAAATCTCCTCATTTCTTATAATAATTATCCAGCCCGACAAGCGGTTCCCTTGGTGGAA
>CAZBPR010000041.1:0-22283 GCA_964493825.1 uncultured Dactylococcopsis sp. | reverse complement strand
GAAATAGCGGCAGGGAAGGAGAACTTGTTGAAACCGAATGTAAGATGGTTTCTTCTTCTGCAGAAAGAGCTAAATTAGTTTCCGATTCATCTTCAATGGCAAGCCAAGTTTTTTCATCAACAATTAGTTCGCTAGGATACGCTCTTTGTGCTGAATTGATTAAGTCATCTAAGAAGAGGGGCTTGGTAAAATCCAACTCATTTTCCTGGATAATTGAAGCAATTTCTCTCACACTGGGAGGAGTGAGAAACGGACAAATCAGAAATAAAATTTCTCGGGGAAAATTATCTTGAGTAATTAAGTAAGCATATAATAAAAAATAGCCGTCGTCTCCATATAAGCGAACTCCCCACTGCGGATAAAATAAGCCGGGTGGCGTATCGGGGTCAACAAGGTCAAGAATGAGATGATTATAGCGTTCCCAATGTTTGCGAATGGCGGGGGTTTGTAACTGTTTCACCCAAGTTTGGCTTTCGTAAATCAGAAGACGGTTGGCATCAATGACCCAGTGCGGGCGTTCCAACCACGGCTGTAGGGCTTGAGGAAGCGGGGGCGAGGTCAGTTCTGGCGGCGTAACTTGTTGCTGATTTAACCAGTCTCGCAATTGAGTCGTTTCCACTTCACTTGCCCAAGATTGATGGGCGTAATGTTCCCGATCGCGCAAAAATTCCTCATAAGCGCGATCGCCGCGCCGAAACAAGGTTAACCAGCACAAAATAGGCGTTTTGTCAATGCGATAGATACGGGCGATTAAGCGTAAATTGCCTTCTTTACGTTTGAGAAAGGGGTAAATTCGTTCAAATCGAGATTGCGCCTGTTCCACCGACAGGGTGGCCAACTCATCGCAAAGTCGATTCATTTGTTCATAAAGTTTATTTTGTTGTCGAACTTGTGTTTCAAATAAGTTCGTGCGATAAATGAACATCTCTTAACCTTTTCCCAACAGATGTGGCGATTCGCTTCCCTCAACTCCTAAGATAAAATGAGACAGCAATCCATCCTAAGATTGTAAGCAAGAAAGTGCCGTGCCAGTCTCCAAAGGTTTAAAGATTGACTTAGACTCGGAATATCCTTGTCCTTGCCGGCGAGCCGGACATTTAAAGCCGATTATGCTGACTGAAGCATTTGGCTGCGATCGCTGCCAACAAATCTTTGTTGTTCAAGATAATAATCAGGAATTAGAACAACTCGGGAGTGCCTATCCTTATAAACGGGCTTGGCGTTGGAATGGACAGCGCTGGCTTGCGGTTCATTCTCGGATTGGAGAGATTTATCTGCCCATTGCTTTGGGTCTGATAGTCGTTTTATTAGTCGTATGGTTGCCTTTAACGTTACAGTCTTCTTTTGAAGTAACAATTTTCTTTTGGGCATTACTGGCTTTATTATTAGCATTATTACCCGCCTTAATGGTGTGGTTAGCCCATTGGCGTTCCTAAGGATCAGATGAAACGTGACGATAATGATTGCAATTCCAACTTGATTGAGACAGTCGTAAAGCAGTCTCATCAAGCCAGTGAACAACTGGCAACCACGCCAGGCAGCCAACGCTCGCAAGCAGTAGAGGCAATGGCACAATCACTCCGTGCTGCCTTTGACGAGATTTTAGAAGCCAATACCCTCGATTTAGAAACTTGTCGAGAAATCGCAATTCCAGCATTAATTTTAGAATGGTTGAAATTAACGCCCGAACGACTGGAAACTGCGATTAAAATTTTAGAGCGGTTGGGAACGATTGCGGATCCGATTCAAAAAGTGAGTCACGCTCCTTACCCCCTTGATCCAGCACAAACCTATTGTCAGCGAATGCCTTTGGGGGTCATTACTTTGATTTATGAAGCCTTTCCTGAACTCAGCGCGATCGCGGCTGGATTATGTGTCAAAACCGGTAATAGCCTCGTCTTACGTGGGGGAAGCGAAGCCAGCCATTCCAACGAAGCTATTGTGAATGCCCTTAATCAAGCCTTAGAAGACACAGAACTTCCCCCCCACACCATCCAACTCCTCCCCTGTGATCAAGGCTGTTCCATCCAAGAATTAGTTCAACAAGAACCCTACACCAAATTAGTCATTCCTTATGGTCGTCCCAGTTTAGTTCAACAGACGGCACGCACCGCTAATGTGCCAATTTTACGAACGGCCATTGGCAATTGTTATTTGTATTGGTCAACCAGTGGCAGCGCAGAAAAAGTAAAAGGCGTCATCATTGATAGTCATGCCAGCGAACCCGATCCAGTCAACGCCATTGAAAAGGTTTTAATTAATCGCAACATTAAGGCTTCCATTCTGATTAATTTGTTTCATGGCTTGCAAGAAAAGGGGTTTACCCTCCGTGGAGAAGCGAGTCTGGTGGAGGAATACGGTCAGTATTTGACGCCCGTGCAAGAACAAGAGTGGTCAGAAAGTTATATTGACAAAGTGGTGGCTTTTCGTTGGGTAGATGATGTCAGTCGCGCCATTACCTGGATTAACCGCCACAGCAGCGGTCATGCCGACTGTATTATTAGCCAATCCTATCGGGAAACGCGTCAGTTTGCCCAAACCATTGATAGCGCTTTAGTTTACATTAATGCCTCGCCGCGCTTCTTCCGCTATGCCGCTAATGGCGATAGTATTTTCTTAGGGATGTCGAATCAAAAAGGCTATCGGCGGGGATTGATCGGGTTAGAAAGCCTGACCACATTTAAGCAAGTGGTGCAAGGGAACTAGGACTTTTCGGCGATCCCCACTTCTGATAGACTCAAAAACGAAGGAACCAAGACCGCAGCTTTAGCACGCACGGGAGAAAAACATTGTTAGAAAAAACACTCGGTTTAGAAATTATTGAAGTGGTCGAACAAGCCGCGATCGCTTCATCCCGTTTAATGGGGAAAGGACTGAAAGACGAGGCGGATCATCTGGCTGTTGAAGCCATGCGCGCACGCATGAACGAAATTAATATGCGGGGTCGCATTGTCATTGGCGAAGGGGAAAGAGATGACGCCCCCATGCTCTACATTGGGGAAGAAGTGGGGATTTGCACCCGTCCCGATGCCAAAAACTTCTGCAACCCTGATGAATTAGTTGAAATTGATATTGCGGTTGACCCTTGCGAAGGTACCAACCTCGTCGCCAAAGGTCAAAATGGCTCAATGGCGGTTTTAGCCATTTCCGAAAAAGGCGGACTATTTGCTGCCCCTGACTTCTACATGAAAAAACTAGCTGCCCCGCCAGCAGCACGCGGTCATGTGGATATTCGCAAATCAGCAACGGAAAACCTCAAAATCATTGGAGAATGCCTTGACCGCTCTGTTGAGGAACTTGTGGTTGTGGTTATGGATCGCTCTCGCCACGAAAGTTTAATTAAAGAAATTCGAGAAGCCGGGGCTAGAGTCCGCCTCATCGGAGATGGCGACGTTTCTGCAGCCCTGTCTTGTGCATTTGTAGGAACCAACGTTCATGCCTTGATGGGAATTGGTGCGGCACCAGAAGGGGTGATTTCTGCTGCTGCCATGCGTTGCTTAGGCGGTCACTTCCAAGGACAACTGATTTATGATCCAGATGTTGTCAAAACGGGGTTAATTGGCGAAAGTAAAGAAAGCAATATTGAACGTCTCAAGTCAATGGGAATTAATGATCCCGATGCCGTTTATAGTGCTGAAGACTTAGCGCGGGGAGAAACGGTTCTCTTCGCCGCCTGTGGGATTACCCCAGGTACCTTAATGGAAGGAGTGCGCTTCTTCCACGGTGGTGCGCGAACGCAATCTTTAGTCGTATCCAGTCAATCGATGACTGCTCGCTTTGTGGATACCGTTCACTTGTTTGAACAGCCGAAAATGATCCAATTACACTAAATTGAGATGGGAGGCAAGGGATAAATGTTACGAGGAATCCCCCTCACCTCCTCCAAAACTGGGGACTCGATTGATAAAATATAAAATGATCGCTAACTTGTCCCCTGTTTTTAATTGAGCTTTAATAAACTGCTGTCTTGGGAGAATTAAGAAAATGACTATTTTGTTTCAACTCGCACTGGGTGCGTTAGTATTTCTGTCTTTTGTCATGGTCATTGGTGTGCCAGTTGCTTATGCTTCCCCACAAAATTGGGAACAATCTAAAAATCTTATTTTTGTTGGATCTGGCGCTTGGGTGATCCTGGTTGTAGCAGTCGGAATTTTAAACTTTTTCGTGGTTTAATTTTCTGGTTACCCATCTAATACTTCTCTTGATTATATTCACAGCAACTCCTCGCTCAGTCTGGGTGGGGAGTTGTTGTCAGAAAGAGTAACGACCAAGTTACGATAATGGCAATGGGGTGAGTAGGATCAGGGCTGCTCAACAAGCCAGTCAAGGGCATGGTTATTAACCAATGACCAACGATGAATGACGAATAACTAATCACGAAAAACTAATCACAAGTAATTCAATTATGGCAGTTTTTGAAGGTACCTTTGCTAATAGTTCCTCCTTACGTTTTGCAATTGTAATTGGACGTTTTAATGACCTGGTAACGGAAAAATTGTTGGCAGGGTGTCAAGATTGTTTGAAACGTCATGGCGTTGACACAAACCCTCATGGGACCCAAGTTGATTATGTTTGGGTTCCCGGTAGTTTTGAACTGCCGATGATGGCACGACAAATGGCATTAACGGGACGATATAATGCCATTATTTGCTTAGGGGCAGTGATTCGAGGGCAAACGGCTCATTTTGACTATGTTGCCAGTGAAGCGGCGAAAGGGATTGCTGCGACTAGTTTCCAAACCGGTGTACCGGTGGTGTTCGGTGTCATTACCGCAGAAAATATGCAACAAGCCCTCGAACGGGCAGGCATTAAGAGTAATTTGGGTTGGAATTATGCCCTCAATGCCTTAGAAATGGGGAGCTTAATGCAGCAAGTGCAAGGGAAACCAGCATATCAGCAAACGCAAGCCTTACCCCACTCTAACGATCAACAATTTGCTCAATCAGAAAGCAAAGAACAAACCTATTCTTAAATTAAGAAGACAGCAGTTGTCGGCACATTAGAAAAGAGCACCGGATCAGCCATTCAGTTTCAAGTGAGTCAGCAGCTTGTCAAAGGGATGCCAATTATCCGCCTGGACAATCGCTGCCCAAACTTCCTTGATCGTTGACTGTAAAGGGACCTGCTGGGGATTATGAGCGGTCAACCGTTCAGCAATGGCAGCCATCTCCGTCTCGGGTTGTTCTTGTAGTAACCGATGGTAGAACCTTCGCCAGGGATTGAGCGCGATCGCCTGTTCCTCAGCATTGAGAAAACGGCAATCAGCAAAGATCAGGGCTGGATTTTTTTGCCACTGGGAAGAAAATTGGCGTCGCAGTTCCCCAAAAAATTGATGATAGCCGACTTGAGTGCTAAATAAGAACTCCACAGTAACGCGAATTAACATTGCCGCATCGGCTTCAGGCAAATCATCAAACCCCAATTTACGGAGCATTGCTTGCTGGTAGACTTGTTCATACTCTGCGGTAAATGATTCTAAGATTGTCTCTAGCTCGCTCTGTGGCATCACCAAGGCTAAGGGACGTTGCAGCATTGCCAAGTTCCAGCGACAAATCCTCGGCTGATTGCGATAACTGTACCGCCCCCAACGATCAAAGGAGGCAGGAGTAAAGTAGGGAAGGTAGCTGCCAATAAAGGCATAGGGCCCATAGTCAAAGCCCTCCCCTGTGATCGACATATTGTCCGTGTTCAAGACCCCATGACAGAAGCCTGCTGCCATCCACTGCGCCACGAGTTGGGCGGTCCGTTGCACCAATGCTGCGTAAAAGTGCAAATCTTGATCCGGTTGTTTCCAGAGATGAGTGTAGTAATGCTGCACCACATAATCAAGAAGTTGGCGCACGCAATCCCCACGATCATAATACTCCAAGCGCTCAAAGGTGCCGAAGCGAATGTGGGACTGACTGAGGCGAACCATGATTGCACATCGAGTTGGGGTCGCTTCATTCTCCCGAGTAATCACCTCTCCCGTTTCGATCAAACAAAGAACCCGGGAAGTAGAGATTCCCAGACGATGGAGAGCTTCTGCTGCCAAAACTTCTCGGACTCCTCCTCGCAAAGACATCCGTCCATCTCGCCCCTGCGAATGCGGTGTTTGACCTGAGCCCTTGGTGCCAAGATCCAGCAATTGCCCAGTTTGGCTCCGCACTTGACCGTAGAGGAAGCCTCGTCCATCGCCCAAGTAGGGATTGTATTGGCCAAATTGATGGCCGTGATAGCGCAAGGCTAGTCCAACAAAAGGAGGGTGAGAAGCTTGGAATTCACCAAAAGCTTCAAGAAAGTGGGCATCTGTCACATTTTGGGGGTCTAAGCCCAGTTGAATCAGCAGCTCGTCATTGCGGAACCGGAGAAGGGGTTGAGGGCAGGTGGCCGGTTGAACGCGATCATAAAATGCATCCCCCAAGGATTCTAAAGCTGATGCGTAAGGTAATTCAAAAAAGGGGTTACTCGCAGCCATCGTTTCCTCAAGCGATTTAGTAATGCTTAGCTTTGTGAGTGGTTGGATCAAATTCAAATCGTTGTCTACTCTGGGTTTGCCCATAGAGATTGAATGTAACCAACTCCTGTTCGCCAAGCGCCTGTACACAATGGATCGCCTCTGGGGTAAAGCTAATTACATCTCCCACTCCCAGGATTTTTTCTCCCACTGGCATGATCTTGTCCGGAAACTGGGACTCAGGTGCTCGTTGCCACAAGAGATTTTTTTCCTGCCCTTGCAAAATCATGACAATTCCCCATGTGCCATGATTGTGAATTGAGGATTGTGCGCCCCGTTGATAGGTCTCGATTTGAACGGTTAAGGGATACCCAATCTCATCGTAAAGACTAAGGGTAACTGTCTTCCTGCCGGGGGAAGGCTTAGGTCGTTGAGTTTGCACCCAATAGGAATTGAGGACAAGTTTTCGCACTAATCGGCGGAGCTGAGGAAGGCAATTACATTGATCCTCTGTCGTTGCTTGCTTCAGGAGATCTTCAGTCTCGGTTAAGAAGCGATGGAAACGGTAGGGCGTTTCCAGCAAATCCCATTCTCTGGGGGTGGGGCAGAGTTGACACTGCCCAGTTTCTGTAACCATCCAATCCTGACCAGTAGACATCGACTTGAGGCTCTCGATCTGAGTTGACAATCATCGATTTTAGAATAAATGCCATAGCCGGAAATAGCTGTAAATTTTGCATCAACTTCAGTAAGGAGCAATTGTTTCAGAAAAATCAGTCCCCAAAAATCTGATGTTCGTTAAAGTGACCGAGTAATTGTAAAAATTCGTTAAAGTAGAAGAAAATGTAACTCTTTCGCACTTATTTAAGACACGATGGCATCCTCAACCTCTATGGCTGTAAGAGAACTTCCCCTTTTCCCCTTACCGGACGTAGTTTTATTCCCTGGTCGTCCTCTCCCGCTACACATTTTTGAGTTTCGTTATCGTATGATGATGAACACCATTTTAGAAACGGATCGCCGCTTTGGGGTCTTAATGTTTGATCCGGTGAAAGGAGACATCGCACCGGTAGGCTGTTGTGCAGAAATTACTCAATTCCAACGTTTGCCTGATGATCGGATGAAAATGCTGACCCTAGGACAACAACGCTTCCGGGTTTTGAACTGGGTTCGCGAGAAGCCCTATCGAGTGGGATTAGTGGAATGGATTGAAGACGAAACGCCAGATATAGATTTACGTCCCCTTGCCAGTGATGTGGAAGCGTTGTTAAAAGATGTCGTCAAGCTATCCGCGAAATTAACGGATCAAAAAATTGAACTCCCAGATGATATTCCTGATTTACCCCGAGAATTATCATTTTGGGTGGCCAGCAATCTTTATGGGGTTGCATCGGAACAGCAAAGTCTCCTGGAAATGGAAAATACACAAGCTCGCTTGGAACGAGAAGCTGAAATTTTGAGTTCGACACGCAATCATTTGGCGGCGCGCACGGCGCTAAAAGACGCGCTCAAATAACCTCTCTTTTAAAACATGAGGAAAATTCGGAATGAAGCCCTCTCCGCGAATTATTTTTTGGTTAGTTGCCTTGGCTGTGCTGGGAAAGTTGGGCAGCCTCTTTTTTCTGTCAGCCCACCCCCGCTGGTTTGAGCAAAGCCGGGAGCAAATGACTCTTCTGTTCGATCAAGAAACGACGAAAACGACTAAAAACACTAAAGCTGATCCGAATCTTCCTTCGCAAGTGTTTCCTCTGGTGTCTTTACCGACATCGGAGCGAAACAGTCAACTACAATTCATTTTAGAAAACGGTTCTCAGGAAGACCAAAATCGCGCTCGTTACTTGCTAGCGGTTACGGCTTTAGAAAACCAGCAAGCTGAGGTGGCAATTCAACACTTACAAGGCTTAGAGAAAGACTATCCCCTGCTAGCGGGGCACATCTTTCTCAAACGGGCAGAAGCTCACAGGATGCAGGGAGATACGGCAAAAGCAGAGGCGATCTGGACTGAAATGCTTGCCAATGCCGATTTTAATTCGGCCATAGTTGGAGAAGCGTTGTATCAATTAGGAAAAGACGATACTCAAAAATGGGACACTCTGTTGAGTCAGTTGCCGGAACATCCTCGTACTCATGAAATTATCAAACAGCGATTAGCGGACAATCCTAATCAACCGGAACTTCTGAAAATACTGGCTTACCAGACCCCAGAAGCTGAAGGAATGGGTGAGGTGCGCGATCGTTTAGTGAATGATTATGAGAATCAACTGACTCCAGAAGACTGGGCAGTGATTGCGCAAGGCTACTGGGAAACATGGGAATATGATAAAGCGGGAAACGCTTATGGCAAGGCTCCCAAAACCCCTAAAAACCTATATCGCCATGCCCGAGGCTTACAAGTGAGTGGGGAAACCGGTCGTGCCGAACAAATTTATCTGGAACTGATTAATACCTTTCCTGAGGCAGAAGACACGGGGTTGGGATTACGTCGCTTAGCCAGTATGGTGCCACGGCAAGAGGGTATTTTTTATTTGGAGCAAGCGATTAACTTGTTCCCAGAAGAAGCCCCAGAGGCGCTAATTACCCAAGCACAACTGCTGCAAGCGTCGGGCAATCCTCAAGCGGCACAGCAAGCGAGAGATACGCTCTTAAATAACTATTCTCAGTCTGATGCCGCCGCTGAGTATCGATGGCACAAGGCAGAACAAGCAGCAGAAAAAAGTGATTTGAAATCTGCTATTGATTGGGCAAAAGCAATTACTCAAGAAAATCCAAATCACTCTTTAGCCGCAAAAGCTGGTTTTTGGACGGGAAAATGGTTACAACAGCAAGGAGACACCGCAGCAGCAGAGGAGTGGTTTCAGAAAACGTTATCTCAATCTCAAGAATCCTATTATGCATGGCGTTCGGCGGTTTATTTGGGTCTGCCAGTGGGAGATTTTGATACCATTCGCGAACAAATGCCAACGGTGGTTAAACCCACTGCTCGACCGGTGCTTCCGGCGGGATCGGATTTATTGAAAGAATTGTACCGACTGGGAGAAGATAATGCTGCCTGGACGCTATGGCAAAGTGAAATCCCCAATTTGTCTGATCGATCTGTGGAAGAACAATTTACAGATGGGGTTTTAAAGCTAACGCAAAAACAATATTTGAAGGGAATTGCTCAAATTTCATCGTTACAGTATCGTGACGAACCCACTGATATTTCCCGTTGGCGGCGTTTGCGTGAAACAGCCATGTATTGGCAAGCTTTATTTCCTTTTCCCTATAACGAGACGATTCTTAAGTGGTCAAAGCAACGGTCGTTAAATCCTTTATTAACAATCAGTTTAATTCGTCAAGAATCTCGCTTTGAAAAAGATATTGGTTCGGTTGCGGGGGCTAAGGGCTTAATGCAAATTATGCCGACTACTGGCGAATGGGTGGCAACGAAAGCGAATGTAAAAACTTATTCGTTAGTGAATCCGGAAGACAATATCGCGTTGGGCACTTGGTATTTAGATTACACTCATGACCGCTATGATAATCATTCGATGTTAGCAGTGGCCAGTTACAATGCGGGACCGGGTAATGTAGCCAAGTGGGTGCAGCGTTATGGTTTAGAAGATGCAGATGCTTTTGTGCAGAAGATTCCTTTCCCCGAAACCAAGGGCTATGTGGAAGCCGTATTTGGGAATTATTGGAATTATTTGCGGTTATATAATCCTGAGATGCAAGCTTTACTGGAAAACTACCAATCTTGATGAGTGGGCAACCAAACAATAAAAGCGGTGCCCCGTGTTGGATTTTCGGGAGGAACGGCGGGACTAGTGAGTTCAATTTGTCCTTGCATTTGTTCGACATATTCTCGCGCAATCGCTAAACCTAAACCGGTTCCAGGAATTTCGCTTTCTGACTGAATGCCGCGATAGTGCCGCTGAAAGATTTTCGGTTGATCTGCGGGAGGAATACCAGCACCATTATCCCGAATGATAATTCCTTGTTGGCGGGGTTGATCATTAGTGACAATTACTTCCACCGTCCCTTGTTCCGGCGTGTACTTGATTGCATTGTCTAGTAAGTTACTCAAAACTTCTTGCAGGGCTTTACGGTTGGCTTGGATCGGAGGCAGAGACTCTGGAATTTCAGTTTTGATTTCAATTTCATGATCTTGCGCGATCGCGCTCATTGATTCTACCATTGGCAGCAAAACTTCTGTTAGGGCAAAGGTCTCTAAAGGTAAGGTCTGACTGGGCGGTAGCGATTTGACATTCGCATTACCTTCTGGCAAGCGAGTGGTTTCCGTATCAATGGTAATATCTTCTTCATCAGTTGTGGCAATTTGATCGAGGTAGTCACCCATTTCTGCTAACAGTTGTTGGAGGCGTTCACTTTCTCGCATCATGTTTTCTGCCAGCGATCGTTTTTTCTCGTCATCTTCTGGCTGAAACCGTTTGAGGAGGAGTTTGCCAAAGGTGCGCAATGCCATCAGCGGATTCCGCAACTGGTGCAAAATATCATCCAGGTGATCCCGTTGTTGTGCCTGTTGCCATTGTTGTTGACGGAGTTTATGTTGTGAGAGTCCGTGACGTTGATCTAAAACGCAAGCGAGGGTAATGGTTGCTGCTGTCCGCTGAATCTGGGTAAACTCCCATTGACTCCATTGCGCTTGTTGTCGCGCAATCACCAATAAACCCATCATGACATTTTCATGCAGTAAGGGAAACACGATTTGATGCTGATTGTTTTGGTTCACCACATCCGGGATCAGATCGGCTTGCGCTGTGGTTAACTGTGGTGTACCCTCGGGGGAAGAAGCACTTGCCGGCAATTCAAAAGGAGTATTTTCTAATAATGAATCATCGGATGTAAGAATCGTCCCCTCTTCCACTTCCTCTTGCCAATGGCTGCTGTCTTCAGGATAAACCACAATTGGGATGAGCCGTCGAGTTCCAGATGCAAGTTCTTTCGTTAAGTAAACCGCACCGCGATCTGCATTTAAACCTTCTTGTAAATGACTGACTTGGGAGCGGCAAAGTGCGGTAAATTCAGAGCTAGCGGGAAATAAAACTCGGTTCACCATTCTGGAGACATTCCATGTGAGGGCAACATTGATTCCGTACTCAAAAACAGTACTACCCACTATTCTAGTGGTTACGGTGTCGAGAGTGGCTTCTCCGCAAGTCTGAGTCATTCGCTAAAATAATTAACTCACCTGCAGAAACTAAAATCAATCGTGCGTTTTGACGTCATTACCTTATTCCCTGATTTCTTTCACTCTCCCCTCAGTTCTGGGATAGTGGGAAGAGCGCTCCAAAAACAGATTGCTGAAGTCAATTTCGTCAACCCTCGGGATTTTGCCTTTGATAAGCATCGTCGGGTGGATGATGAACCCTATGGGGGAGGGGTAGGAATGTTATTGAAACCAGAACCAATTTTTGCGGCTGTGGAATCGCTTCCGCAACGTCCCAATCAAGAAGTCATTTTGATGACCCCCCAAGGGGAACCGATGAATCAGCCCTTGTTGCGAGAACTAGCGGCAGACTTTGAGCAGTTGGTATTAATTTGCGGTCATTATGAAGGAGTGGATGAACGGATTCGGGAAAACTTAGTCACCCGTGAGGTGTCATTGGGAGATTTTATTCTCACTTGTGGAGAAATTCCCGCCTTAGCCTTGATCAATGGCGTGATTCGTTTGCTACCGGGAACGATTGGCAAAGCGGATTCCCTCAAAGCCGAGAGTTTTGAAACGGAATTGCTCGATTATCCGCAATATACCAAACCAGCGATCTTCCGAGGTTGGGAAGTGCCGCCGGTGTTGCGCTCAGGGAATCATGGCGCGATCGCGCGCTGGCGACAAGAGCAACAAATCAAACGCACTCAAGAACGTCGTCCGGATTTGTGGGAAAAGTGGAAAAAACAGCAGTCGCCGTAACATCAATGGTTGCACCAGAATCTTGTTTGAGCTTTAAGATAGAACTTGAAACTGTAAAAATGGGGTTAACCTTCTTGCCTCTCGGTGCCACGAACCTATATTGACCCGCTATCGGCAATCCCCCATGTTAAACTTTGTCGTGTTTCAAGCTCTAGCCATAGGATTGGTTAGTGCCTGTTCCTTGCCTCTTGGCGCACTAACTGCTTACTTTTGGCAGCCCGGAGAACGTGTCTTGGCATTTTTAATTGCGTTTGGTGGTGGAGCGTTACTGTCAGCCTTGATCATTGATTTAGTTAATCCGGCAGTAGAGGCAGGATATTTTTATCCCCTTGCCTTAGGGTGTCTTTTGGGAGGATTGCTCTTCCTCGGGTTAAATCAACTCATCAATACCTATGGCGGATTTCTCAGAAAAGACTCCATTACAGCCCATTATTTCCGTGCTCGTGCGCGCCGTCGCTTCAAGCAGATGTTATCCAATATGGGTCGGATTAATGTTTTTCAACAGTTGGCACCGGAAGATATTCAACAGTTGGCAAATACAGTTTTTAGTCGCCAATATCCCGCAGGAACCCGAGTCTATCACTCTCGTGAGCCGTCGGAAGGGCTTTATATCATTGAGGAAGGCGCAGTTGAACTATTGGATCCGCAACACAATGCGCGTGTCGTTAAGAAATTAAAGAAAAATGATGCTTTCGGTCGCATGGCGTTTTTTACAGGAGCGCCCCATGCCACCATTGCCATGACCACCACTGATACACAACTTTGGATCTTACCCAAACTTGCTTTTGATAAGCTCCTGAAAACGTCTCCAACTTTAGTTGAGGCCGTCAAACGTTTTCTAAAAGGTGACGAGATTGCTTTTTATCTGCAAAAGCGACAGGAGATGACACCGCAAAAAGTGGAAGCATGGGTGGAGCGTGCTGTTCGAGAAATTGAAACCCGAAGTGCACCGGAAGAAGTAATCTTGATCGAGCGCCGCGATCGAGAACTCGAAGATATTTTAACTCAGGTGAGGCGAATCCCGATTTTCCAAAATTTATCGCCAGCCGATGCTCGCGCTGTTGCCCGGCGAGTTTTTTGTAAACGGCATAACAAAGGGCACACATTTTTTCACCAAGGTGAGCTGGCTGATCGGATGTATATTATCGAAAGCGGCGAAGTGGCTTTAATTAACCCGAGCAATCCAGAGCGACAACCCTTCACTTTATGCCCCCAGGATGCCTTCGGCAGTTTATCATTTTTAACCGGCACTTTCCATACGGCAACCGCGATCGCGACAACGGATACAACCGTTTGGGTTTTGCGGGAACAAGATTTCAATGAACTGTTACAAAAATCGCCCGCCCTTGAACAAGCTGTCAAGGATTTTCTACAAAGACCGGAAATTCTAGATTATCTCCAGCAGCGACAACATTTTAATGTGGATCAAGCCGCTCGGTGGACGCAAAAAGTAATCCAAATCATGGATACCAGCCAACTGATTCCCTCGGCCGCAGCAATGAGAAATGCCCTTCAAGAACATCGCAGTGCGCCACTGGCGATTTGGTTGGGGTTAATGCTAGATGACATTCCAGAAGCTTTGGTAATTGGTTCAAGTTTAGTGCATTCCCAGGTCAGCGTCTCTCTCATTGCAGGATTATTTCTGTCTAATTATCCCGAAGCCCTTTCCAGTTCTACCGGCATGATGCGACAAGGGTTTCCTTTTCGACGGGTTTTGATGATGTGGAGCTCACTCACTGTCTTTACGGGAGTTGGAGCTGCCTTGGGGAGTCTTTTTTTTGCTAGCGTATCCCCTTTTATCTTTTTTTTCGTGGAAGGGATTGCTGCGGGTTCAGTCCTAACTGTGGTTGTAGAAACCATGTTACCAGAAGCCTATATTAAAGGCGGATCAATTATTGGTTTTTCCACTTTGATTGGGTTTCTCGCGGCTTTGTTCTTTAAGACGTTACAGTAGAAAACCAATGATTTCGCGATCGCTGCTTTTGTCTCGTTTCAGTCTCGGTCGTTGCACTCCTGAACCGTTCTGATTTTGATGCCATTATCCTTCTGCGACTTCTCCGAAGCGGTAGCCTTTCCCATAGACGGTATGAATTAAAGTGGTCTCGCCGGGAACTTCAATTTTGCGTCGCAACAAACGGACTAAAGCCGCTAAAACATTACTACTCGGTGTGCTATCTTCACCCCACAGATGTTGATAAATTTGCTGATGGGTTACCAACTGTTGGGGAAATTGCATGAAATAGTGTAGTAGCTTCGCTTCTTTTTCGGAGAGTTCAATGGTTCTACCGTTACGATAAGCCAGTTGGTTATCGGGATCGAATTCTAAGTCCGCGACTTTGAGGCGGGAACTGACTGGAAGGTCACAAGCCGAACGCCGGATTAATGCCCGTACTCTCGCTAAAAATTCTCTCAACTCAAAGGGTTTAACAATGTAGTCATCCGCCCCCACATCTAAACCGGCGACGCGATCATCCACCGTATCTTTTGCCGTTAAAAATAACACTGGGGTTTGATCCCCGCGCGATCGCAGCGATCGACATAACTCTAATCCCGATTTTTCCGGCATTAACCAATCTAAAATCAACAAATGATAATTATTTTTGGCCGCTAACTCTTCTCCCACAAACCCATTATTTGCCACATCCACTTGATACCCTTCTTGCGTCAAAACCCGCGAAAGCGGGTTCGTTAATTCTCGTTCATCATCAACTAGTAAAATGTGCATGATCCGTTAACTCGGTACAGTAGGTGATAAGATAGCAAGGTTGCAGCCCATAACTGCAAATCAAATCATATTAAGGAGAGAAAGTGTATGGCTAAATATAACGTCTATGGTATGGGAAACGCATTATTAGACATTGAATTTAAAGTCACGCCCGATCTCCTGCAAAATCTGGGGATTGATAAAGGGGTGATGACCCTCATTGAAGCCGATCGTCAACAACAGTTGATCAATCAACTCAAAGACTACATGGGCAAAAGAAGTGGGGGTGGATCCGCTGCGAACACAATGTTCGCCATTAGTCAGTTTGGTGGAAAGTGTTTCTATTCCTGTAAAGTGGCTAATGATGAAATGGGACAATCCTATTTACAAGATTTAGTTGATTGTGGCATTGAGACTAATTTACAGCATCATGACCACGAACCGGGAATTACTGGGCAATGTCTCGTCTTTGTAACGCCTGATGCCGACCGGACCATGAATACTCACCTTGGGATTTCCGCGCAATTTTCTGAAAAAGAGTTAGTGCCTAGCGCGATTAAAGATTCAGAATATCTCTATATTGAAGGCTATTTAGTGGCCGATCCCAATGGCAAGAGTGCTGCGATCAAAGCCCGAGAGACTGCTCAAAATGCTGGAAATCAAGTAGCACTCTCCCTATCTGACCTCAATATGGCAAAATTCTTCAAAGAAGGCTTTCTCGAAATCATTGGTGATGGCATTGATTTAATTTTCTCCAATGAAACAGAAGCGCTCACAATGGGACAAACTGAAGACTTAGCCGAGGCAGCAGACTACTTGAAAACCCTTACTAAAGGCTTTGTCATTACTCGCGGTGCGAAAGGTTCCTTAGTCTATGATGGTGAGAATTTATTAGAAATTGCACCAAATGCTGTGAAAGCGGTTGATACCGTTGGCGCAGGGGATATGTTCGCCGGTGCTTTCCTTTACGGTCTCACTCACGGCATGAATCATGCTGATGCCGGTAAACTGGCTTCCGCTGCTTCCGCGCGTTTGGTCACCAGCTATGGTCCTCGTCTAGAACCGCAAGAAGCAAAAGAAGTGTTGACTCAAGTCTAGATTAGATCAGACTAGACCCCCCAGTCCACTGGGGGGTGACAATTAATCATTCATCAGCTTGACCGTCAACCGTAGATTGCGCTTCTTTTTGCAGCAAGTCTTCCATTTGGAAATTAATCGGCGTTTCCCCTGCAAAGACGGTTCCCGTTTGTTGATTGTCCATGCGTTTCAGGGCTAAATTATAAATTTCATCAGGCAGAGGAATCGAACCCACAATCTTCACAGAAGGTCGTCCCTGCGTCAAATAATATTCGAGAAATTCTTGCAGTTCAGGTTTATTCTCTAGAGAATTGGCATTCACGTAAATTAATAACGGACGAGATAACGGTTGATATTCCCCACCCCTCACTGTCTCGCGCGAAGGCATCACCGGTCCAGATCCATTATCAATCGCAAGGGCTTTCAGTTCTTTCTGGTTTTCTTCGTAATAGGAATAACCAAAATATCCCAACGCATAAATATCTTCACTGACCCCGCGGACAATTAAGGTATCGTCTTCGCTATCAATATAATCCTGGCGACTGGCTTCAGCTTCGCCAACAATCGCTTCTGTAAAATAATCAAAGGTTCCCGAATCAGCCCCCGGACCATATAAATTGAGTGGGCGCCGAGGCCATTCGGAGTTCACTTGATTCCACTGCATGAGGGTATTTTCCGCACTGGGTTCCCAAATTTTCGCCAAGTCTTCTGTGGTCATTTCACTGACCCAATCATTCTCTGGATGAACCAC
The DNA here is from genome assembly GCA_964493825.1 of uncultured Dactylococcopsis sp. GTDB lineage: Bacteria > Cyanobacteriota > Cyanobacteriia > Cyanobacteriales > Rubidibacteraceae > Halothece. The sequence goes on along the minus strand of CAZBPR010000041.1, from coordinate 5,404 downwards.
GATGGTGAGTGCATCATAAGCCACAGGTAGCTCAACATATTTCACGCCGTTGTCTTCACAGGTTGCCATTTCCTCGGCATTAATGGGACGGGAAGCGTTATTAATATCTGTTTCTCCCGCACAAAATCGACGAAAGCCGCCCCCAGTTCCGGAAACATTGACTCTAATTTCAGGTTGATTTTTGGAGATCAATTGATATTCTTGGGCAATTTCGTTGGTAATCGGATATACCGTACTCGAACCATCCACTGCCATGAGGGTTGACCCAGCATCAGGATCAGATTCCTCTGCAATCGGAGAACCGCACCCCCCCGCTAAGCTTAATACGCCTAGAAAAAGAACCGCTGATTGAGTCAATTTTGTAATGTATCTTTGCTTATTTAACATTCGCTTCTTTCCTGAATTCAGTTAATCAAAGAATTATATTTCAGAAAAATTAGTATATTGAAGTCATCTCTGAAGTTTATAATTAAATTTTACAAGAGCTTCGCAATACATATTTTTTAACCTTTTCATAAATTGTTTTTAATCTTGTTATGATCGAAGGTGTAGACGATAATAAATCAAGATCATGTTTAACTATGATGCCTTAGTCAAACAAATGGGTTATCCTGAATTTTATCCCCATTTCACGGACGATTCGATTCAACAATTGCAAACTCATATTTCCTATATTTTTTTGACTGGAGAGTATGCTTATAAGCTAAAAAAACCGGTCAATTTAGGTTTTTTAGATTTTTCTACTTTCGAGAAGCGACGGTATTACTGTCAGCAAGAATTAGCTTTAAACCAACCGATCGCGCCAGATATTTATTTGGATGTTTTACCGATTACGCAACAGGGAAACACCTTAGAAATTAATGGTGAAGGGGAGGTGGTTGAATATGTTTTAAAAATGCGTCAATTTCCACAATCGGCTCTCCTAAGTGTGATGCAAAAAGAGGGTAAATTATCGGAATCTTTAATTACTAAATTAGGGAAACGTGTCGCTAGTTTTCACCAACAAACGCAAACGAATGATTATATTTGTCAATTTGGAAAACCGGAAATGATTGCCCAAGCAATTAACAATAACTACCAACAGACTGACAAGTATATTGGTATCACGCAAACGGAACAACAGTTTCGGGAAACCAAAGCATTTACTGATCGCTTTTTAGAAACCCAGCAGCCTCTTTTAGAAGGCAGGGTTAATCAAGGTTTCATTCGGGAATGTCATGGCGATTTACACCTGAAAAATATTTGTTGGTGGCAAGATCAAGTTCAGCTGTTTGATCGCATTGAATTTAATGAACCGTTTCGCTTTGTCGATGTCATGTATGATGTAGCGTTTACGGTGATGGATCTCCAATTTAGAGGTTGTCCGGCGTTTGCCAATATTTTTCTGAACTATTATTTAGAACATACCGGCGACTGGGAAGGCGTACAAGTTTTGCCCCTTTACCTGACGCGACAGGCTTATGTCCGGGCGAAAGTGAATTCTTTGATGTTAGATGATCCTCATGTCAGCGCCGAAGAAAAACAACACGCCAGCGAACAAGCCAGCAAATATTATCACTTAGCGTGGCAATATACCCAATCGCAAGGGGGGCGTTTGTGGATGATGTCGGGGTTATCCGGTTCGGGGAAAACCACGATCGCGCGGCAAATGGCGAAACAACAGCAGGCGATTCATTTACGGTCAGATGCAGTGCGCAAACATCTGGCAGGAATTGCGGTGGATGAAACTGGAAGTGACGAGATTTATAGCCCAGAAATGACGCAACAGACTTATGATCGCTTGCTGGAATTGGGGATTTTATTAGCGTCACAAGGCTGGTCAGTGATTTTAGATGCGAAATATGATCAACATGACCTCAGAAAAGCCGTGATCGCCCAAGGAGAACAGCACAAGATCCCCCTGCAGATTATCTATTGTGATGCGCCAATGGCCGTGTTGCGCGATCGCGTTGCCCAGCGTTCTGGAGATATTTCTGACGCGACTCCCGATTTACTCGCCCAACAACAAGCAAAGGCTGAACCTTTTACGAAAGCGGAACAGGCTTATGTGGTCACGATTGATACCAGTCAAAACTGGGAAACACTGTCTGCGGATTTGGCCGATTTGTAGAACATTAATCCCCGAGACATCATAATTATTTTTTGTCACTACTTGAAACTTTTCTACGATGATTGGACTCGCTAGTTGCCATGAGGGTTTGATTCTGATGGCTGTCTCGAAGGTTGGGTCAAGAAAACAAAACCCAACCTAGATTTGGCGTGTCTTAAGTAATTACTGAAGGTTCATCACGCCCGGTAAACTTCTTAATTTCAGCAATTTCATCGGCAATTTTAATCAAGTCAGCAAGGGCAGTTTGGGTCTCTTGATTTTGCTGTGCTTGCTTGGGTTCATAGCGTTCTAAGTAAACCCGCAAAGTTGCACCGTGAGTTCCCGTTCCCGAGAGACGAAACACAATCCGCGAACCGTCTTTAAAGACCAGACGGATGCCTTGTTTTTCGGCAACGCTGCCATCAATCGGATCGGTGTAGCTAAAATCGTCAGCGAGATCGATTTCATAGCCATTGAATTTTTGTCCCGGGAGACTGGATAAGCGCGATCGCAGCTGATCCATTAAAGTATTGGCTGGATCTTTATCGACTTCTTCATAGTCATGGCGGGAATAATAGGTGCGTCCGTAAGTTTGCCAGTGTTCTTTGACAATTTCTTCCACACTTTGTCCGCGCTTCGCAATAATATTCAACCAGAATAAAATAGCCCACAATCCGTCTTTTTCTCGCACATGGTTGGAACCGGTACCAAAGCTTTCTTCACCGCAGAGGGTCACTTTACCGGCATCAAGGAGATTGCCAAAAAACTTCCAGCCGGTGGGCGTTTCATAACAAGCGATTCCCAATTGTTTTGCAACGCGATCGGCGGCTTGGGAAGTGGGCATTGATCGCGCCACCCCAGTAATTCCTTGGGCATAACCGGGAACTAACGTTGCATTGGCTGCCAAAATCGCCAAACTATCACTGGGGGTAACAAAAAAGTGATTCCCTAAAATCATGTTGCGATCGCCGTCGCCATCAGAGGCTGCACCAAACTCCGGCGCATTATTCCCATACATAATATCTACTAACTCACGCGCATAAACCAAATTTGGGTCTGGGTGTCCCCCCCCAAAGTCTTCTAAAGGTTCCCCATTCCGAACCGTTCCGACTGGCGCTTGCAAGCGATTTTCTAAAATTTCTTTCGCATAAGGACCGGTTACCGCATGAAGCGAATCCATAGCGATCCGAAAACCGCCACTGAGTAAGTTCCGAATTGCGTCAAAGTCAAAGATTGATGCCATCAAATCCGCATAATCGGCAACGGCATCGACCACTTCTACGGTCATGTCGCCTAGTTTGTATTCCCCTTTCTGATCGAGATTAATATCATCGGCTTCCAGGACTTTATACTCGCTAATTTCCTTACTCTTAGCAAAAATTGCTTCGGTAACATCAGCAGGTGCAGGTCCCCCATTGGGCGTGTTAAATTTAACCCCAAAATCACCTTCGGGACCGCCTGGGTTATGACTCGCTGATAAAATAATTCCCCCAAAGGCTTGATACTTGCGGATGAGACAGGATGCAGCAGGAGTGGAAAGGATTCCCCCTTGTCCCACTAAAACACGCCCCACGCCGTTGGCAGCAGCCATTTTGAGAATGGTTTGAATGGCAGTGCGGTTATAGTAGCGACCATCGCCCCCTAAAACCAGACGCTGTCCTTGGTAGTTGTCGAGGCTATTAAAGATTGATTGAATGAAATTTTCTAAGTAGTGCGGTTTTTGGAAAGTAGAAACCCGCTTGCGGAGTCCAGACGTTCCTGGTTTTTGATCGTCAAACGGTTGTGTGGCAACAGTACGAATATTCATAAAATTTCAGCCCATAGCAGTCATCACTTAGCTTATCGCGATTTGCTCTAGTAGAGGAGAGGGAGTGAGGGAGGAGTTGATAGCAGGACGCGCTGGGGAAAGGAAAAAAGGAAAAATGATCGCGCTTGACTGGCGCGGAAACAAACACTGATGTATCTAGAACCACCTTGATCATGAGCCTTGATTTTCATAATCTTCCGCGATTAGAGTCTTAATGCGGTTAAATTCTCCCCATAATTCCGTAGCGGGTTGAGGAGGGGCAGACTGGGCTTTTTCCTTAGCAGCGTTTAATGTTTTTCTCGCGTTTTTAACTTCCAAATCCGTTGGCGATGCTGATAAATCAGTTTCCATGAAATCTAATAAGTCTAAAATATCTTTTTGTTTTTCTACAGGTAGTTTACGAAACTTTTCTAAGATAATTTTTTCAAGATTAGCAGTCATTTTGGAATCCCTAACTGATCGGTGAGAGGTTTGCTAATATTTGTTGTCAAGCAACAGCGTACTGGCTTTTATTCTCATCTTCATCCTGAGCGAGTTGTTGCAGGGTTTCTACAGGGGGTTGGGGATTTTCCGCGATCGCGCTCCTCAAAGATATTATTAAATCACGCGATCGCGCTGCAACAAAACGCAGACCAGCCCTAATTGTTTCTGATGCTAACGTTTTCAATACTGCCATTGGTCATAGTGGAATGGCTATGATTACTACTGCTACCCATGCGCCTTGACCGTTAGATGTTCCGATTCAGGATTTAGCCACTACTGGCTTACGAGTACCGTCTATTATTCGTATGAAGTTGTTTACACTAGATCATGCTCTTATCCTCAAAAAAATCGGTCAACTTAGTTGGCGCGATCGCGCTACTGCCCAAGAGTCTTTGCAACAATTATTTAATTTCTAATTTGACCGCGCTTCTGTTTCAACTCTCTAGGCTGTTTTCAAAATTAGGATTGCTCTTTTATTGAATGATGCGCTCCCATTCCTCTAATGATCAGATTTTACTTTTGAGAGAGGTTTCTAAGTTCTGAAAGAAAATGTCTCATGCTTGCTTGTCAGCAGGGTTACTCATTTTAGGTGGTTAAGGTTATTTGAGTCCTCTTGATCTGAGAGCGCGATCGGCCCTTCCGCGTACCCCCAATGCTTTATCCCGAGCCAGAGATTGGAGGATTTCTACAGAAGTGTTGCGATTTTCTGCCACCCTTCCGCGTACTTCCCAACGTTTATCCTGAGCCAGAGAATGGAGAATTTCTACAGGAGCGTTGGGATTTTCCGCCATCCTTATGCGTACCGCCGGCGCTGTATCCCGAGCCAGAGAATGGAGAATTTCTACAGGAGTGTTAGGATTTCCCGCCACCCCTGTGCGTACTTCGCAACGTTTATCCTGAACCAGAGACTGGAGGATTTCTATAGGAGTGTTGGGATTTTCCGCCACCCTTCCGCGTACATACTCATTATCCCGAGCCAGAGAATGGAGAATTTCTACAGGAGTGTTGGGATGTCTAGCCACCCT
>CAZBPR010000040.1:0-23005 GCA_964493825.1 uncultured Dactylococcopsis sp. | reverse complement strand
TCATGAGATAACGCCAGCATATAATTTAACGTTTAGTATGTGGTATCACCACAGTGAGAATTATATGCTGGCGTTATCTCATGATGAGGTGGTTCATGGCAAAAGCCATATTCTAGGGAAAATGCCAGGGGATGAATGGCAAAAGTTTGCCAATGTTCGCTGTTTATTCGCGTTTATGTTTACTCATCCTGGCAAGAAGACGCTGTTTGCATCGATGGAGTTTGGACAATGGAATGAATGGGATGAACAAACGCCATTAGATTGGTGGTTATTAGAGTATCCTTTCCATCACCGCCTCAAAAATTACGTGGGCGACCTCAATCGTATTTATCGCCAGGAACCGGCGTTATATGAACAAGATTTTGCTGAGGAAGGCTTCGCTTGGATTGATTGTAATGACCACCGTCATAGTGTTGTGTCGTTCATTCGTCGCGCCCAAGACAGTGCTGACTTTTTAGTCGTTGTTTGTAATTTTACCCCCCAACCCCATAGTCACTACCGCGTTGGTGTCCCAACGGCAGGCTTCTATCAAGAAATTTTCAATTCCGATAGTCGCGAGTATGGCGGCAGCAATATGGGGAACTTAGGAGGAAAATGGACGCAAAAGTGGACGTTTCACGAACAGCCCTATTCCCTGGATTTGTGTTTACCGCCTTTAGCGGTAGTCATTTTTAAGCTAGATCCGGAGAAAACCAAGGAAACTGAGGAAACAAGTTAGGCTTTGGGTCGGATGCCTTTACTTTGGAGGCACTTTTGGAACTGTTGTTCGTCTTCACTCACTTTGTAATCTGCGGTGTCTTCTTTCAAGCGAAAGACGCGTTCGAGATAGTCGTTGCCAAACTTCGCGATCGCGCTTTGCAAGTTACCCTTACCATAGTTTTCCGGTAAGCATTCCACTACGGCAGTTAAGTCCCTGCCTTCGGAATCGATGAATTGCCCTTCATCGGCTTGCGCGGGATGACTGGTTAAGGTCTGTAAACAAGCAAATCCGAGGACGAAAGCAATGAGGAGGGCGCGTTTCAGTTGTTGCCAGAGAGGGTGATTCAACATAATGATTAAGTTTTGTAACGTCTCTCTTGCTAGTCAAGCAAAGATCAAGTCGGTTTCCCCTCCCTCATGAGGAATGTTTTTATCTCTTCTCTTCCTTAAAAAGTAGGACGCATCCGTCTCCCAGTGACATATTCTTGCGTTGCGACTTGACGGGGACGTTGGAAAATAATTTCGGTGCGGTCATATTCCACCAAATGCCCAGATTTTTCTGCTTCTCCTTCCAGATCGAAAAAGGCAACGCGATCGCAGACCAGTGAAGCTTGCTTAAGGTTATGAGTGACAATAATTAAGGTGTAATCTTTTTGCAGTTCCCGGATTAACTCTTCCACGCGACCGGTGGAAATGGGATCGAGGGCTGAACAAGGTTCATCCATCAAGATAATTTCCGGTTGTAGCGCGATCGCGCGAGCAATGCAGAGGCGTTGTTGTTGTCCTCCAGATAGAGTAAGGGCATTTTTCTGCAAGCGATCTTTCACTTCATCCCATAATCCAACCTGGCGCAGGGAATACTCCACCAACTCGTCTTTATCGCCCCGATAGCCATTGACTCTCAACCCTACCGCGATATTATTATAGATTGACTTAGGAAAAGGATTAGGACGCTGGAACACCATTCCCACTTGCTGTCGTAACACCACCGGATTCACATCTTCATCATAAATATTCTTGCCATTGAGTGTAATTAAACCCGTTACGTTTGCCCCTTTTACCAAATCATTTAAACGATTGAAACTGCGCAAAAGCGTACTTTTTCCACAGCCGGAAGGACCAATTAAACCGACAACATGATGTCGAGGCACCGCTAAATTGATTTGGTGCAACACACATTGCTCTTGGTAATAAACAGAAACGTTACTTGCTTTTAAAATAATATCCTGTGGTTTGCGTCCTGATGAAAATTGCATATTTTTTACCAATTTAATTATTGATTAAGTTTCTAAAACGAGTTGAATTCTCGACGATAAAATTCTCTTAAAAAGACCGCAGCCAGATTGAACACTAAAACTAAAATAATTAGAACAATTGTTGCTGCTGCTGCATTATTTTGCACTTCCGTATCTACTTCTTGTAACCAATAAAAAATTTGTACTGGTAGTGCTGTATATTGACTTTGTAAATCTGGGATAAAACGAACAGAAGCAGCCGCCCCGACTGCAATTAAAGCCGCTGTTTCCCCCACAGCACGGGAGAGAGCCAGTAAAATTCCCGTTAATAAGCCAGGTATGGCTGCCGGCACAACTAAATGACGCAGTAACTGTCCTTTTGTCATTCCCACGGCAACCCCCCCTTCACGAATACTCTCTGGGATATCCCGCAAGGCAGAACGACTAGCAATAATCACTGTAGGTAAAACAATCACTGTCAAGGTTAATCCTGCAGCAAGAATTGTTCCGCCGCCCGTCAAAGGTTTCAGGTAGCGAACAAATAACTCTAGTCCTAATAACCCATAAATAATCGGCGGAACAGCTGCTAAATTCGCAATATTAATTTCAATGAAACGACTCAGCCAATTGTCGGAGTAATATTCCTCTAAATAAATGGCAGCCCCCACCCCAATGGGAATCACAAAAATTGCAGTTAAGACCAACAGCCAGATGGTTCCCATCAATGGCGCTAAAATGCCTGATTCATCTGCCTTACGAGAGGAAAAACTGGTGAGAAATTGCCAATCAATTTGGGGTAACCCCCGTTTTGCCAGGTCAAAAAAGAGGACAAGCAGCACAAGAATCCCCATAAACGCAGCAACCAAAGCTAAAATCCGAAATGCCTCCTCTCGCCATAAACGATAGGGCTGAGTAGCTATTTTTTCCTGTGTTTTTTTTGTTCGTTCCCGAAGAGTCTGGGTAAAGGCAATTTCTTCGGCGGCACTTCTCGCAGGGGGATGACTTTCAGGAGATTCTGCTTTTGGGGTTAAAATCCCAGCCAGATCTTTTTGAGTGCGACGAGTCAACCAATTTCCAAAACTATTGAGAGTGAGGGTAATTAAAAATAAAACCGTTCCCACCGTAAAAATTGTCTTGAAAGCTGTTGAACCAAAGGTTACGGTTCCCAAGCTCATTTGAATAATAAATGCTGTCATGGTTTCCACGGGAACCAAGGGATTAAGGGTTAAATTCGGATTTTGACCCGCAGCAATGGCAACAATCATGGTTTCTCCCATCGCCTGAGAGATGGCAAGGGTAATTGAGGCAATAATCCCGGGAAACGCAGCCGGAATTAAAATTTTGATCACCATCTCACTTTTCGTAAACCCGAGCGCATAAGCCCCATCTCGAAAAGTTTTCGGGACATTTCTCAACGCTTCTTCACTCAGAGAAGAAATGGTTGGCGTGATTAAAATACCGACCATAATGCCAGCACTAAGAGAATTAAAAGCGGATAGTTCTGGAAAAAAGTTTCTGAGGAAAGGGGTAAAAAAGAGGAGAGCAAAATAACCAAAGACAACCGTTGGGATACCACTCAGGGCTTCTAGGGCGGGTTTGAGGAAACGTCTTACATAAGGGGTGGCATATTCTGCTAAATAAACCGCGCCGAGGACGCCAATAGGAATCGCAGTCAGTGCAGCAATCACACTCACCATTAAGGTGGCACTGGCTAATACCCAAATCCCATATTGAGCGTTGGCAGCAAACATGGGAGTCCACTGGGTATCTGTTAAAAATTGCCAGAGGGAAACATCTTGGAAAAAGAAAACCGTCTCCAATAAAAGAATAAAGGTAATGGCAAGGGTGATCAAAATTGGAATCGAACCCAGGAGGGCAAGTCCTTTTTCGCTCCATTGTTCAAGAGCAAATGTCCTTGCTAAATTTCGGTGCCACGTCTTACGGTTTGATACGATTTCAGCTTGATTGCGACTCATCCTTAAATTGGGGATTCGGGTGTAAAGTGATCAGCTCTGATTCCGGAGTAAAGGGCTAAAAGTGCTTTAAATAACATTTCTTAAAAGAGATTTGAAACTAAAACAAGCTGCGCTAGAGCATATTCTCGTGTCAGAATACTGGCTCGATTTAAATATTGGATTACGACAGAGTTAACATTCGGTAAATTCTTTTTATTTTAGCCGCCCCTGCTCAAGATTAGAGTTTTGCCCCTAGCGGCCATTTTCTTCAGTAATCCTTAATGTTTGACACAATGTCGTATAGAATTAAGAATGTTGATTTGAAGTTACTTTAGTTAAAGTTATTAAGATAATGAAAAAGCTTGGTTTAATTCTTTCTACACTCTTATTCGCGATCGCGACATTCGTATTTACAGCTAACCCAGTGCTCGCAGAAACCTATGAAGTAAAAATGGGGTCTGATACCGGACAGTTAAAATATGAGCCCGAAACGCTGACCATCAAGGCGGGTGACACGGTTGAGTTTGTCATGAATAAACTCGCTCCTCATAACGTTGTTTTTGATCCCAGTGGCGTTCCCAGTGGCGCTAAATCGTTAGCCAGTTCCCTTAGCGCGAGCAAACTGCTCTTCTCTCCTGGACAGAGCTACAGTGTTACTTTCCCCGAAGATGCACCGAAAGGAGAATACACCTACTATTGTCAGCCTCACCGCGGTGCGGGGATGAACGGAAAAATCATCGTTGAATAAAGAATTGTTAAGCTAGAATGTGAAACTGAGTATCAGTTAAAACTAGCAGATTAAGTTTAACGATCACTTTTCCAAGTTTAAGCGTCCTCAGCATATAGGGAAATTCAAACAATGAAACCAATTCAAACTGTCCTCACTTTTTTATTAGCAGTGACCCTCCTCTTAGGCGGGTGTTCTGGTTCCAGTGAAGCGAAAAGCCCAGACGCTCAAACTGCTCCCACTGAAGAAACGGTGCAAACCGAAAAAACGGAAGCACCGACAGAAGAAGCAACCCCTGAATCTGAAGATATGGCTGCTTCGGAAACAACAGAAGTTGCTGCTAAAACCGAGGAAAACGCCAGCACTAGCGGTGGGGAAACTTACCAGGTGAAAATGGGGTCTGATACGGGACAACTGCAATATGTCCCGGAAAAACTGACCATTCATCCTGGAGACAGTGTCGAGTTTGTGATGAACAAGCTGGCTCCGCATAATGTTGTCTTTGACAGCAGTGGGATTCCGGATGGATCAAAAGCACTTGCCAGTTCTCTCAGTAAGAACAAACTCTTATCCGGTACGGGAGAAACTCACGTCGTTACGTTCCCGGAAGATGCGCCGAAAGGAGAGTACGATTACTACTGTCAGCCTCACCGTGGCGCAGGTATGAATGGAAAAATCATTGTTGAATAATCATTTCAGCGAACGGCACTAATCTTTTAATTCATCTCAATCACCCCCTGTTTGGTCTAATTTTTTAGTCAGCAGGGGGTTAATTGTTCCTATCCCTTGAACAACTGCTGAAAAACGGTTGTTGCAGCACGATGTAATAAGCTGTGTCGTTGGGCAAGACCCTTTAAATCCTCACTATAGCCCCCACCAATGACACAGGCGGTGGGATAGTCTTGCGCGAAACACGTACTTAAAACTAAACGATCGCGCCGATATAAGCCGCGATCGCTCAAGGCAAGTTTGCCTAAGCGATCATCCACATGAGGATCCACCCCTGCATCATAAAACACCAAGTCCGGTTGTACCTGCTGCAAGACCTCTGGTAGCTGCCTAGCCAAAATTTGCAAATAACCGTCATCATCCAAGCCCCGCGGTAAAGCAATATCTAAATCGCTCGCTTGCTTGCGACCAGGAAAATTATCGCCACAGTGCATAGAAAAGGTAAAGACTCGCGGATCATCTTGAAAAACAAAGGCAGTACCATCCCCTTGATGCACATCGAGATCAACGATTAAAACTTTTTTTACTAAACCCAGCGCTAACATAACCGCTGGTGCTACGGCTAAGTCATTAAAAATGCAAAAGCCCGCACCATATTCAGGAAAAGCATGATGAGTCCCACCGGCGGTGTTACAAGCTAAGCCCTGTTCTAAAGCTAGTTTTGCCGTTAAAATCGTGCCTCCAATCGCTAAACAAGTGCGTCGCACCAATTCTGGACTCCAGGGCAGTCCAATGCGACGTTGGGCTTTGGCATCAAGAGTGCCATTGCAATAGGCATCTACATAATCTGGGGTATGGATGAATTCTAACCACTCCCGGGGGGGAAGCTCCGGCTGATAAACTTGTTGCGGTTGGATAATGCCATCGGCTAATAAAATCTCGTGCAGGAGGCTAAATTTTGCCATGGGGAAACGATGTCCCGGGGGTAAGGGTGTGACATAATCAGGATGATAAATAATCGGTAATGGCATTAACAGTAACCAACGATTAGTAACCAGTGGCTAACAAAGCAGTTCCTAAATTTTAGTATCAAAATGCGAAACCTATCTCCCAAATTCCTTTCCCGATTCTTTCCTGTTGTTTTAGGATTCCTCCTCTGCTTTATTCTCCCTGCCGCTTCTGCCCAAACGACCGTCAATGAAGAAGTAACGCTCAACTGGTTTCAGGCGGTTATTTTGGGGATTGTACAAGGCATTACAGAGTTTCTACCCATTAGTAGCAGCGCTCATTTGAAAGTTATCCCTGTGGCTTTAGGTTGGGGCGATCCGGGGATTACTTTTTCGGCTGTGATTCATTTGGGAAGTATTGCTGCCATTATTTGGTATTTCCGTAACGATTTGCAAGAACTCCTACAAGGTAGTATCCAAGGGATTCGGGAACAAGATTATCAAAATGCTGATCTCCGGCTGAGTGTCGGTATTTTATTAGGAACACTGCCAATTTTGGTTTGCGGCATTTTTTGGAAACTCTTTGTCAACGATGACTCTCCCCTGCGGAGTATGACGACCATTGGCATAACTTCCATTGGTATTGGTTTACTCCTTGGCATTGGAGATTGGGTGGGAAAGCGCGATCGCGCTGAAAAAGATCTCAAGCCGCGAGATGCGATTCTGATGGGGATTGCACAAGCCTTAGCTTTGATTCCAGGCACCTCGCGATCGGGCATTACCATTACCGCTGGTTTATTTATGGGCTTAAACCGTCCCACTGCCGCCCGTTTTGCCTTATTAATGGGGATTCCGACCATTGTTCTTGCAGGAGGAGTCGAATTCACAGATGTTTTGACACAAGGCTGGAACCATGCAGAAACCTTACCGATTTTAATCGGCACGGTCACCACGTTTATTTTTTCTTATCTCTCAGTTGTGGGGTTAATTCGCTATCTCCAGCAACAAAATACTTGGGTCTTTGTTTGGTATCGCGTTATTTTTGGCAGTCTGATTTTGTGGGGAGTTGTATCAAACTACTTTCGTTAATTGATCTCCGGAGTTTTGAGCTTTCTGGAGATAAGTTAATTGATCAGACAGCACAGATCATTCGTTCCGAAGTGCGAGGAGAAGATATTGCGGCACGCATTGGCGGTGATGAGTTTTCCGTGCTGGGGATTCACTGCAATGCTGGACAAATCCAGACTTTGGCAGAACGGCTCACATACTCATTAGAGACAGCAGGAATTGAAACTTCTATTGGTTATGCTGTTCGCCATCCTAGTGAAGGATTAATCACGGCTTCCCAGAAAGCGGATCAGAAAATGTATGAATGCAAACTGAAAAAGAAATCTCCTTCTCGGATCCACGAATTTCAATCGAACTGATCAACGGCAATACCGAACTCCCTAGATAAACTGTCTCAGAAAACGTAAATCGCTGTTATAGAGTCGACGAATATCATCCATTTGGTGCAAGACCATTGCAAAACGTTCCACTCCTAAACCAGCAGCAAAGCCCGTGTAGCGTTCGGGATCATAACCGACTGCTTTGAGGACATTCGGGTCAACCATCCCGCACCCTAAAACTTCTAACCATTTCCCGTTCCACTGGACATCAACTTCGGCAGAAGGTTCAGTAAAGGGGAAATAACTGGCGCGGAAGCGCACTTCGAGATCATCTCCAAACATTTGTCGCAAGAACTCTTTAATTGTCCCCCGCAAATCTGTAAATCTGAGTCCCTCTTCAATCGCTAAAAGTTCTAACTGGTGGAAGACAGCAGAATGCGTTGCATCCACAGTATCTCGTCGGTAAACTCGTCCCGGTGCAATCACCCGAATCGGCGGTTCGTGCTGTTCCATGTAGCGAATTTGCACCGAAGAAGTGTGAGTCCGCAATAACTTCCCATCCGGAAGATAAAATGTATCCTGCATATCCCGCGCTGGGTGATCTTGTGGGGTATTTAGGGCTTCAAAGTTATAGTAATCGCTTTCCACTTCAAAGCCTTCCGCAACGGTGTATCCTAACCCAACAAAAATATCCAGCATTTGATCAATCATGCCATTAAGAGGATGCACTTGCCCTAAGGGGCGCATCACTCCCGGCATGGTAACATCAAGGGTTTCTGCAGCCAATTGGGCTTCGAGTTGAGCCCGTTGTAAATTTTCACGGGTTTGCTCGATCGCGCTTTGAATTTCTTCTTTGACTTCATTCGCTAAAGAACCGATGCGGGGACGTTCTTCAGCCGAGAGTTTTCCCATTCCTCGCAACACTTGCGAGAGTTGTCCTTTTTTACCGAGATATTGCACCCGCAGTTGTTCAAGACGATCTAAATCGTTAGCAGACGCGATCGCGCTTAGAGCATCTGTCTTTAAATCAGTGAGTTGGGTTTCTAAATCCAAAGAAGAAGAGGTCATGCTGGCTGGGAATTAAGACATTTAGCGTTATCCATCTATATCAGTTTAGCAAGAGGTCCGTCAAGCAAGCTCATGGGTTTGATCGTTGGCAAAATGGTAGAGTGCCATCGCCAATTGCCACAATTCTAAAGTTAATCAAATGGGCGAAGGGGCATTTGTTCCGAGAACTGGCACTATAGTGAATAGTTGTTATTTTTCCAAAAACAAGGGTATGCCCTTTGATTTGTCAAATACTTTAGTTGTCGGGATCTCGGCAACAGCACTGTTCGATCTCAGCGCTGAAGATGCACTCTTTCAAGAACAGTTTGCGAAAAACCGGGAAAATGCAATGTCGATCTATCGACAAACCATGCAAGAAAAAGAGAATGATCCCCTTGAACCCGGTACCGGTTATCACTTGGTAGAAGCCTTACTCAAACTGAATCGTTTTCAAGATCCAGAAAAGCCACCGTTAGTGGAGGTGGTGGTGTTATCTCGAAACAGTCCAGAAACCGGAGTCCGTGTCCTTAAGAATATCCGCACTCGACAACTGCCAATCACGCGCTTCGCTTTTACCGCGGGTGAACCCGTTATTGATTATTTTGAGGCCTTCAATGTTGATCTTTTCTTAAGCACGAGTATACAAGATGTGCAAAAAGTGATTGATTCGAGATCCTGTGCCGCTGCCGTACTGACTTCGCCACCCGTTCAACCTGAGCAAATGACAACTGAACAAGTCCGCATTGCCTTTGATGGGGATGCTGTCTTATTTTCAGATAGTAGCGAATTGGTCTATAAAACCAAAGGACTCGAAGAGTTTCAGCAAGTTGAGGATCTTGAACAAGATACTCCCCTCGAAGAAGGACCTTATGCATCTTTATTAATCAAACTCAGTCGTCTCCAAGATCGATTACCGGGCATGGTTGAGTTTTCACCAATTCGCATTGCTTTAGTCACGGCACGCAGTAGTCCGGCTGAAATGCGAGTGATTAAAACGCTTCGGCATTGGGGCGTCTACATTGACGAGGCATTCTTTTTAGGCGGTGTCGAAAAAACAAAAGTCCTTCAAGCCTTTAAGCCTCATATCTTCTTTGATGACCAAGATGTTCACTTAGAAGCTGCCTCAAAGCATGTTCCATCAGGAAAAGTACCTTATCACTCTTCATCAAAGCTCACTGAACCAAGAGATGATTGAAAGCAAAAACCAGAGAAACCCATTTCATGCCCTTAACTTTCAGAAAGTTCAGTTAAAAATAGAGAAGCATCATGATTTTGAATTTAATGATAAAAACATGGCATGATCATCAAAAAAGTAGTTTTGTGATGGAGAGATAGCCCGATGAATCCTAAAAAAATCCTAAAGATTGAACATCATTCTCCATCGCCTGAACTAACCCGTCATTAAACCTTGAGGGAACTTTTGCCATTATGAATTCACAGGATACTGTTCGCGCTTTCTTTCGAGCAGTTAAAGTTGAAAACGCTCTCGCTCCCTACGACACAATTCATCTCAAAGTTTATTATCCGGGACAACTGTCTGGAGAGGGTGAAGAGCAAAATTTCGGAGTCGTTCCCCCAAGAGCGGAACAAGCACCTTTTCCAATTGTCATTTTTTTTAATGGCTTTAATTGTCCTCCTGATGCCTATTATTGGCTGGCGATTGATTTAGCAGCAAAGGGATTAGTTGTGATCACCTTTGCCTGGGTAGCGGAAAATTTACCGGGAGTAGTTGCTCTGACGCCTGGAGTTGATGTTGACGCTTGGTCACCCCACAATTATGGCAAGAAGGCAACTGCGTCTGCACTACCAGCACTGCTTCAGGAGTTAGAAACACTCCAAACAGAAGGTTTATTGTCTGGTTTACTCGACTTACAACGAGTTGTTTTAGGCGGTCACTCTGCAGGGGGGCGGGTCGCCATTGAAAGTGCCAGTCAAAACTTCTTCCCTCACCTTGCTGGTGCTTTTGCCTATGCTGCCCATACCGCCGGTGGCTTGAATAATGGCTACGAACCAGGGACAATTTTAGCCTTACCTGATTCGCTTCCTTTGCTGCTGTTAGGAGGAACGCAAGATGGGGTGATTGCTAATAGTAGTCATCGTTACGGCATCCATTGGGAAACAGCAACTACTCCGATTTTACGGACGTTTCAACAAGGCATCTCCGGTGGGCGAGGAGATAGTTACCTTGTCTGTCTGGAGGGGGCTAATCATTTTTCGATCACTCACCCCCTTGATCGTACTACTGGGACAACCTTTCTGGATTTCCCTGCCACACAACCGGAACCGGAAATTCGTTCTTTAATCGCCAAGATAATCGGTCTCTTTATGCAAGGTCATATTATGGAAAATCCCATGAGTTTGGATAAGAGACAAGAACTACAAAACTTGTTACGTTCCAACGAACTGCTCATTCAAAGCGGTCAATGGAAATAAGTAGATTGGTATCGGAATAAGTGATTGATCCTTAGCTGTATTCTCAAGCGATCTATTCACTAACTTCTTTCGGGAGTTTTCTGTAACTGTTGTTGTAAGGATTCGGCAGCATTAATGGTTAACCCAGAAAAGTGACTGCCAAGACGCAACTCTCCTTCCTCTCCAGTAAAGTATAACCAACGACTGCCCTGTGGTAAATCTTTACCTTCATTCGGGTTACAGGTTAACCAGATTAAAGGCAATGAGGGTGGGCTTTGTTGCTGGGTTTCCTGAAACTGAACTGCCGCTAAAACTTCTAATACATCTTGCTGGGATTGAATCAATCCGGCTTGTGCCGTCCAAAGTTTAACATTGAGCTGACTGCGACGGGCGTAAAAATAGAGAGAAGCTGCTGCAATGACAGCATCTTCAAATATTGCTTCTTCCCACGCGATCGCGCTATTGAGACAAATCACTACATCTTGCCCCCCCATCGAGAGTTCTAATTCTCTCACCCGTAACTCCCCATAGCGCGCACTACTACGCCAGTGGATGAGACGTGGGGAATCTCCTCGGCGATAAGGACGTAAACCTCGGGTTAACCCCACAGTTGCCGCTTGGAAGCGTCTTTCTTGAGGAAATTGATCGCTATCTTCTTCCCCTAATGTATCGAGTAGGGGACATTTTTTCAGTGGTAAAACAAGCGGATAAATAATGGCTGTGGCATTGACGTGACGGCGACGACGGCTCCAAAATAATCCCAAGGGAGTGGCGGTACGTAAGTCCACCTTTGACCAATGATAAATTCCCCGTTGCTTCGCTTTTACTGTATAAATCCAGTGGTAAGTCTCTTGGGGAGGAATCAGCTCGATCGCGCTCTCAGCAGGTTTTCCCAATGTTCTTGGTAATTGATCAATCACTTGCAAGAGAGTTTTTGCTTGGGGAGTCGGATTTTCGACGATTAATTCTAATGTCAATTGATCTCCAGCACTCACGGGGTAGATAGGAGAACGTCGCAGTTGAAGCGGTTTTAATGCTTTTGGCGGAAGCACTGCAGCCAGTCCTAACAGGGCAAAAATCAGACCGCTTAGGGCATATAACCAACCGACCATTGTATTTGTTGCAGCACCAAAGAAAGCAATTGCAATTAAAAGTAAGACCGATCCGCTGTAAGAAGGGCTAGAAGCACGATTTTCAAGTCCTTGTTGAAGACGACGCAACATTATTAAACCACAAGTGTTAAAGAAACTTTTCTCATATTAACTCGAATCGAATTTTTGCGCGTAGGAAACCTAATATATTTAAATCTTTTTTCTAGTGATTCTACTTAATTTATTTTAAGTAAAATTACCAAATAAATAGTCATTATTCTGTATTTTATATTAATAAAAAAACAATCAGTCTATCAATTTAAATAATGTTTTAATTGTTCTAGTTGTTGTTTTTTGACATCTACTTAAAATTTTCTCTAGCCCATTTTAAATTTAATTTCGACATCTAAAATTCCCCGAGCCTGCTGTTTCTAGAAAAATGTCTGTGATTGGATTAGAATAATAAGTTAAGCGATACAGCATCAATTTTTTACTAACAGCACCTGAACCATCTAAATGAAAAAGACCCAGGTTAGTAAGGCTGGTTTCGGCTCCGCTCAACCAGCCGAGAGATCGCGCAGAGGTGAGGCGGAGGGCTGAGCGTAGTCGAAGCCCGGAGCCCAAACCTTAAAAAAAGAAAGATACTTGATCATGGCTTATATGTATATTCTGGAGTGTATTGATGGGTCTTTTTATACTGGGAGTACGAAGGATTTACCTCGTCGATTATGGCAACATCAAAATGGGTTAGGAGCCAATCATACTAAGAAGCGATTGCCAGTCAAATTAGTTTATGCAGAGTATCATGATCGCGTGGCAGATGCGTTTGATCGAGAAAAACAGGTACAGGGCTGGAGTCGAGCAAAAAAGATGGCTTTAATGGAGAGTGATTGGAATCGGCTTCATATTTTGGCAGAATGTCAAAATAATTCCCACTATAAAAATGAGCAGAATACTGAAGAAGTGGGGTAAATCTAGAAAAATAAGGGATCGAGGTGGGAGAGGGAAAACAAGCAAGAATAGATCAGCAGACTCTCCCTCAATACAAAATTGATCGCCCACGACACTAATTAACTCGAAACATTCTGTTCGAGTAATAATTTGCTTTGTTTAACTTGATCGGGAATTTCAATGGGGTAATCTCCGGTAAAACAAGCCGAACAGAAGTGATCTGGATTTTCTCCAGTGGCTTTGAGCATTCCTTCCCAACTTAAATAAGCCAGGGAATCAACGCCAATTTGCTTGGCAATTTCATCCACTGACTTCGTTGCAGCAATCAATTGATCTTGATTGTCTGTATCAATTCCATAGAAACAAGGATGAGTGACCGGTGGGGAGGAAATTCTCATATGCACTTCAATTGCCCCTGCATCTCGTAGCGCCTGCACAATTTTACGGCTGGTGGTACCACGAACAATAGAATCATCGACCAGGATAATTCGTTTACCGTTGATGACATCCTTGAGGGGATTGAGCTTCATCCGAATTCCCGATTCCCGCATACTTTGAGTGGGTTGAATAAAGGTGCGTCCCACATAACGGTTTTTAATTAACCCTTCTTCAAAGGTAATCCCGGATTCATGAGAAAAGCCGATCGCGGCAGGAACGCCAGAATCAGGAACAGGAATCACCGAATCTGCTTCGACATAAGATTCTCGTGCGAGTTGTTGTCCGAGTCGCAAGCGATAACTGTAGAGAGTTTCTTGATTGACCATGCTGTCAGGACGAGAGAAGTAAATCATCTCGAAAACACAGAGTTTCGGTTCCGGTTTTTCTGACCAGTGGTAGGAGGCTAATCCTTCTTCCGTAATCCAAACCAGTTCTCCGGGTTCCACATCCCGTAAATATTCTGCTCCGATAATGTCTAATCCTGCGGTTTCCGAAGCCAGAACGTAATGCTGAGACTGTTTACCAAACGTTCCAATCACCAAAGGACGAATGCCATGGGGGTCGCGCACCCCCATTAATCCAGCCGGTGTGCCAATGACTAAGCTATAAGCACCCTGACAGCGATTAAAGGCACTGATTGCTCCTTCTAGCCAGTCTTTTCCTGATTCTACTTCCTGCGCGATCGCGACAGCAATCATTTCCGAATCGGTGGTGGAAAGTAATTCGTAATTATCTTTTTCCAGACTTTTCTTCAGCTCTGGCGCATTCACCAGATTGCCATTATGGGCGAGGGCAATTGACCCTAACCGACTCGGAATAACCACTGGTTGAGCATTGGCAATCAAACTAGAACCCGTTGTTGAGTAGCGGGTATGACCGACTGCAAACTGACCCGGTAATTGGAGGAGGCTTTCTTCATCAAAAACACGAGCCACTAACCCCATATCTTTATGGAGGCGGACACCATCGGCATTAAAGGTGGCGATTCCTGCCGATTCTTGACCGCGATGTTGCAAGGCATACAATCCAAAGTAGCTTAATTTAGCGACATCTTCACCAGGGGCATAAACACCAAATACGGCACAAGCCTCTTCCGGCTTATCTGGAGATTCATTAACGGCAGAGATAGTGGCATGTGACATAGGGCAACGAGGAGAGAATTACCCCATTTATCTTAACAATCCCTTAACACAAAAAACAAGACTTGGTTAATTGTCATTAGTCATTGGTCATTGGTCATTGGTCATTGGTCATTGGACTTGGGCTTGTTTGAGTAAAGAATCGGCAAACGCGATCGCGTTCTCATCATTGTCTCCCCCAGCCAGTTGGGCGAGTTCATCCCGCCGCGTATTGGGATCAGCTAAGCGCATTACGGAAACAGTGGTGCGAGAGGAAGAAAATTGTTTCTCCACCCGAAAGTGAAAATCAGCCAAGGCGGCAACCAGCGGTTGGTGGGTAACACAAAGGACTTGCTGTTGTTGGGCTAGTTGACGGAGTTTTTGCCCGATTGCGTTGGCCACTCGCCCAGAAACTCCGGTGTCAATTTCATCAAAGACAAGGGTTTGCAATTTCTGTTCAGCTTGGGAAAAGCAAGCTTTCAAAGCTAAGAGAAACCGGCTCATTTCTCCGCCAGAGGCAGTTTCCGAAAGCGGTTTCGGGGTTTCCCCAGGGTTAGGACTAAAGTAATAATTGACTTGTTCTGTGCCTTGGGCACTCGGAGCAATTTCAGTTAATGTACAGTAAAATTGCACTTTCTCCATTGCTAAGGGTTTGAGTTCAGCAATCAGTTGTTTTTCGAGGCGAGTGGCAGCGTCTTTACGTTGTTCACTAAGAAGGGTGCAAGCTTCGATGAGAGTGTTGTAAGCCAGATTGGTGTTTTCTTCCAGAGTTTCTAAAGATTGTTCTGAATCATTGAGGCGATTGAGTTCTGCTTCGAGATCGCTTTGGTGCGCGATCGCCTCTTTTAAGTCAGGACCATATTTGCGACAAATCTGTTTCAAGATCCGAATCCGATCTTCGACTTCTGCCAACCGGTCTGGATCCGACTCTAAGCTTTCCCCATAGGCATAAATTTGTTGTCCTGCTTCCACAATTTGCGTCATGGCATTTTGGACCATTTCTAATAAGGGGGCAAGCTGGGAATCATATTGCACCATTTCGGTGAGAAGATTTTCCGCATCGCCGAGAATATCTGTTCCCGCCGGGGCATCATCATCCCGTTGATAAAGAGTTTGATAGACTTGATAACTCAGTTGCTGTAACTCTACCGCATGCAGTAAGCGATCGCGCTCTTGTTCTAACTCTTCTAATTCCGATTCTTGGTCTAATTGCGCTGAATGCAGTTCTTCTAATTGATGCTGAATCCAATCAAGACGTTGCAGTCGTTCTTGTTCCGTTTGGCGTCGGGTTTCTAGGGTTTCCTTGCACTGGCTATAGGTTGCATACGCCTTCGCCACTTCTTTCCGTTGGACGAGTAAGGCTTGTCCCCCATAAATATCCAGGAGTTCCCGTTGACGGGCGGGAATCATCAACGCCACGGTTTGTCCTTGCGCTGTAATTTCCACTAAATATGTCCGCAGTTCATTAATCAATTGCCGGTTAATGAGAACTCCATTGACGCGCGATCGCGATCTTAACCCACTTCGCTTCAACGACATTTCGCGACTACACACCAAGGTTTCATCATCGAGTAAATCAATTTCTTGTTCTTCCAACCACCTTTTAATCGCAGGAGTCAGGGAAAATGTGGCTTCCACCAGTGCCCTTTCACTTCCTGTCCGCATAAAACGGCTGTTCACCTTGCCCCCTAAAGCAGCATCAATGGCATCGAGGATAATCGATTTTCCCGCCCCTGTTTCTCCCGTGAGGACATTCAAACCGGCACCTAAATCAAGTTCCAGTTGATCCACTAAAGCAAAGTTCTCGATTCTGAGAGAAATTAACATGGGCGTTCCGTTGCTGCATTTGATCTCTCATTCATTTTAGTGTTCTGCGCGATCGGAATGACTGTGAGAACAGTCCGTTTATATAACCACAAAGACATAAAGAACACAAAGTTATTAAGGAAAAATCTTAAGTTGATTCCAGCGTTGACCACACTTCTAGCTTGGTTTTAATTTTACGAATGACCTCATCCGTAAACTCAGATGTCGTCATTTGTCCACCGAGATCGGGAGTTGCTTTCTCTTCATAGATCGCTTCAAATACGGATTCGTATATGGATCGGGATGCGCGATCGGCACTGGGCGTTCCCACGTAGGTTAAGAGGGCAGCACTGGCTAAAATCATCGCCATCGGGTTTGCAATATTTTTACCATAAAGGGCAGGCGCAGTTCCATGCGGGGCTTCCGCCATCACATTTTTCACTTGAAATGTCTCAGAGTCAAAGCCCATCACTAAACTTTCTGAACCCGCGATACTCCCATACATTTGTAGTACCATATCGGAGAGTAAATCCCCATCACGGTTCAAGGCGGGAATGACGAGGGCTTCTCCACTACTTTGCAGTAGAAGCGCAAACGTCGCATCAATTAAAAGTGGTTGATAGGTGACCTCGGGATAGCGTTTCGCAGCAGCGTCCAGTTCTTCTTTAAACATCCCTTCATAGGTTGCACTCACTGTAAATTTGGGACCCCCAAAAACTTTCGCGCCTGTCTGTTTAGCATGGGAAAACGTGAACTCTGCAACGGTTCGACAGATAGATCGGCTAATTTTGGAAGTCCGCCAAGCAATTTCATCCCCCGTTTCTGTCGTTTCTCGCCATTCCTTCGCCCCATACGCATCATCCACTGCCATCCGAACAATGGTAATGGGAGCGTGAACCCCCCCAATCGGGCGAATTTGGGGAATGCGTCGTCCGGTTCGTAAAATCACAGAAGCTTGTAATGCTTCGCGTAGAATCGCGTTCGGACTACCGACATCTCCTGCTGTTTCTGGTGTAACCGTAGCAGCCTTTAAAGCCAATCCTGTTTTACAAGTGGCTGCTGCTGAATCCCAAACCACTTGGTTTTTAGTTTCCCGACGATTTTTGAGACTGAGATCATAATCAACAAATTCTAACGGTTGGCGAATAACCGCAGGTTGCAAGATCCGCAAAGCCTGGGCTAAAAGTTCTTCTCCCGTTTCATCACCGTGCATGACGACGATGGTCGGTAGAGGGGGCTGATTTGGCATAAGGAACGATGGCTGACTAATGTTGTTTGTTCCAGAATTTTGGTCGCTAGAGGCTCATGAAACTGTAAAAATGAGCACGAAATTCAAAACATCACAATGGTTTTAGATTTGCGGTGCATGACTAATGAGAAAAGAGCTAACGTAATAAATCCCTTCTTGATTTATATCATACAAATATGACTAAATAATACTAATTTTATGTTATAAAAATCTATATAAAATTGTTATTTAAAATAAATATAGATGTGATACAAAAGAATAATTAACTTTCCCAAGAAGTATATTAGTCCAGTTCTGTTGAAAGTGAGGAGTCCTTTTAAGCGGTAAATCCTCTCTGAGAAATGGCTTCCTTACTTCTAGCTTAGAAACTGCGATCAACTTTATGGAACTTGACCCTAGCTTGAAAACCCTCGTTACAGAAATCACAAGTGTTAATCACGCTTGGAAACAAGTGTCTGAGCAACTTTTAGATCAGAATGCGGGTCTGGCGATTTCTCTGCGCGATCTTAAAAGTAGCCTGCAACTGCGACTTTTGCGGAATTATCCCCAACAAGTGTATCTCGTCCTTGATGAAGAAACAGAGAGTGAAGAACCGCTTTATAGTCTTCGTTTGCGCGATCCCATTAACGGACATTGGAATACAGCCCATCTTCCTGTGCGGGTTGCTGAAGAACTTTTAACTGAACAAGAATTAACGCAATTGATTCAAAGGAAAATTAGTACGGAGTTTTAATCAGTATGTTGAAACAGATAACGGATATAATATTCTCCATTATTAGCTTGATTGTTACTAATATTAATGCTTTCTTTATTTTTACTGTCCTTCTATTATTAGTATGTGGAATTATTTTAGAAACAATTTTAACTCTCAATTACTGGAAACAAATTAAAAAAGTCTTTCAAGATTATAAGAAAAATTATAATTTTGACTATTCTTTTTTCAGTAAAGGAAATATTCGTAGCCCCTTGCACTTTATTCCTACTTTATTAACAGCATTAGGAATTTTAGGAACATTTGCTGGAATTTTTCTTGGTTTACAGGGAATTAATCTTGAAGCTAGTAGTACAAATATTCTACTCGAAAATAGCACAAAATTATTAACAGGGATGAAAACGGCTTTTCTCAGTTCTTTATTTGGTTTGGGAAGTGCCAGTATATTTATTCTTTTTCTTGCTACAACCGAAATGCTGAAACGCCGTCGTCGGAATCATTTTATTAAAAAAATTCGTCATCCAGATCAGAAAAATACAAGTGAACGTTGGATTTATCAGTTAGGAGTCCTCACAGAAAAAATGGAAGGACTGGCAACTCTCAATGCTCAAAATATTGGGGAAGAAGTTGCGACTGCTTTAAAGCCGAGTTTCCAAGAGGTAAGAACTGATCTTCAAACTCAAAACGAAACGCTGCAAGCGTTAGCTCATCTTAAAACTGAAACAATTGGTGAGGAAGTTGCAACCGCCTTAAACCCTACTTTTGAAGAAGTGAAAACAGATCTTAACCTTCAACGTGAAACCATTGAAAACCAACGTCAAGAACTTCTACAAACTTTAATTGTAGAACTAAAAACAGAGGTTATTGAACCTGTAATGACTCGTCTTGATGAAAGCGCAGCAATGACTCAAGAGGCTTCGAGTGCAGTTAAAGAACTGAAGGAAGAATTAGGGGGAATTTCTGAGAGTTTGGCGACATCTATTCAAACAATTCAACAATTCCAAGAACAAACGCTTGGACAACTCGAAGCCTTTGCTCAAAACCTACAACAAATTTTAGATCAGTTTAAAACCGATACCCAAGGCGTAATGCAACAAGTAGCGACAGATATTCATAACGCGGTTGATCAAAGTCTTTCAGGAATGGAAGCCCAACGGACTGCGTTTGCTGAAAGTGCTGAACAAGCCTCTAAGACTTTCCGAGGAATACGAGAAGACTTAGAACAAGCACTCACCACTCAAGCGCAACAACAAAGAACCATGCTTGAAGAAGTGCAAACTTCTACTCAAGACATTTTACAAGAAGCAAATAACGCTTTTGTGGAACAATCAAACACACTTACTCGCGTTGGAAATGAAGCCTCTGAGATGATGAGTAACGCTGGTGAGAATTTACAAACCAGTATTACCCAAGCCATGAATGAGAGTATTTCAGGCTTAGAAACTCAACGTCATGCTTTTGCTGAAAGTGCGGAAGAAACAGCAAATACCTTCCAAAAAATACGAGAAGAATTACAAACTGTTCTCAGAACGCAAGCGCAACAACAAAGAACCATGCTTGAAGAAGTACAAACTTCTACTCAAGATATTTTACAGGAAGCGAATAACGCTTTTGTGGAACAATCAAATACGCTGACTCGGGTTGGAAATGAAGCCTCTGAGATGATGAGTAACGCCAGCGATAACTTGAATGAAACATTAACTAATATTGATTCCATGTTGCAAAATACTCGTCAAACGGTACAGCAAGAATTAGAAAACTTTCGCATTACCTATCAAAATTCACTCAATCAATTTTTTGAAGAACAAAATAACCTCCTTGAAGAGACATTAGGAAGACAGCGAGAAGGCTTAGAGGAAGTTGTTAAAGAATTACAACGAGTTTTTCAAGAAGATGCAACAAATATGTCAGAACAAGTCATTGAAAGTATGGAGAAAATTCAAATAACCACAAAAGCTGTTAGCGACTTAGCGAATACGACAGGCTTAACCTCTGCTGAACGTTTGGAACAAATTCAAGAAATAGCTAGAACTCTCGGGAGTGAATCAAGAAAAATTAATCAATCCTACGAAAATCTGATTCACAACTTTAATCAAGGGTTAGAAACTTGGAATCAAAATTTAACGGAATACTTTGAACAAGCCAATGAAACTTATCAACAAGGACGACAAGAATCAGAACAAGCAGCAGCAGAGGTTTGTAATCAACTGAATGAAACCTCTCAAGGCTTAATGAGTGTCGCTCACTATTTAGTTTCAGCAGCCAATGATCTAAATGATGCTAATAGTAAGCATTAGAGATGATTTGACCGACAAAAAGATCTCTATGTAGGTTGGGTTGAATACTGTGAAACCCAACACTAACAAGGGACTTTTAAAAGTTATATCAGTTAACCAATTATTACAGTTATTCAGAAAAACTTTTTGGAGATACAATGACCAATTTTGACCCGCTTAATTCTCATCCCGAACTTAATTTAGACGATGACGACGAACAAAATCAAGAATCTGGCGTTTGGCTATCAATTAGTGATTTGATGTCAGGATTACTTTTATTTTTTGCACTCTTATTTATCGCCACTCAAATTCAGTTGCAGAAATATCAAGAACTTATTGATAAATTACCTATAGCTGTTGTCGAAGCAATAGAAAAAGAAATCGGTAATGAAGCCTTACAAGTTGATCCCAAAACAGGTGATGTGAGCTTAGATGATCAAATTTTATTCACTGAAGGCTCTTCACAATTAAAGTTTGAAGGAAAACAATTTCTGAATGAATTTATTCCAATTTACAGCGGAGTTATCCTTTCTAATGAAGACTTTGATCAGTTAGTTGTACGAATTATAATTGAAGGACATACCAGTTCTAAAGGTTCAGAAATAGCTAATCGCGCTTTAAGTTTAGAACGAGCTTTGGCTGTAACAAATTACATTTTTTCCGATGAACTCCAATTCCTAAACAAGAAGCGTTTTGAAAAGAAAATTTTAATTAGTGGAAGGGGTGAAATTGAGGCAAATCAAAATACTGATGATCCTAAAGATCGGAAGGTAACATTCCGCTTTCAATTACGTCGTCCTGATTTTACGAGTGGTGCGGATGAAGAGGAAGCAAAAATTAAAGAATCAATTAATGAAGAAAGCAAATGAAATTAATTTTGAGATGGAGAAAAACTGGTGACTAAAGAAAGTCGGTTTATTTCTATATACATCTGTTATACCATTCTATTTACAACCAATAGCCCTAACAGAATCAGTCTTAAGGTGGCAATGCCCACCCTACAATGAATTGGAGTAAGGTGGGCATTGCCCACCCTGCTATAGCAATATGATCTCATTTGTAAAAACTAGCTCAACATTACGATCCCCCCTAACCCTCCTCACTAAAGCTCCGGTTAATAAGGGGGGAATTAAAGGGGGGATCATAAGCAGGAATTTACAACTGATCTAGGATTGCTATATTATTTAAATTCTCCTGAAAAATCATGAAATTTCAAGTTATTAAATCAGTTCCTAAATTTCAGTTAAAACCAACAGCACTGACAAAGTTAGCTGCTGAAATTGGAAAGAATCATAAATTCTCTCCGCCCGAACTTCCCCCTGAAGTAAACCAATATCAAACTCGTCCTCCTCGTTCTTTAGATGAAATTTTTATGGATTTAGAACAAGGAAACACCGAAGCTATTAGTTTATTGGAGTGGGTTTACTGCATTTATTATAAAAAATACTGGGATCAAAAACATTCAAAAGACCAACAATTATCAACGTCTCGCTTGATTTGGGAAAATTCAATTGTTAATGATGCTATAAAACAGCGTTTGTGTTGGCGTTTAGCTGATTATTATGACGGTTATCGAGATAGTCTAGCACCCTCTTTGGTAGAAACTTTTTCTACTTTATCAGATATTCATGATAACGATTTAGTGGTTAAGATTCTATGTACTCTACAAAAGCGTGATCCAGTTTTACCTATAGCTAAACTATCACTTCGTAAAGAGTTAACACCTAAAGAGTTATTTAAGACTGCTCAACTGCCTACTAATTTAAGCATTATTGATGATGCTTTAGAATATGTTGTAACTGTTTTTTCTGAGCGATCAAACCCTACGCAAAAAGAAGCAATTTGGTTGCTGAACTGTTTTGAAATAATGACTGTTGAACAAGAAATTAGTGCAGTCGAAACCTTACTAAAAACAGTTAGCGCAGAAGTTGGCGGACAGTTTAACAATTTAGTCCAGTGGCTACACACTAATTATAGTTCACGGGCAACAGCATCGAATTGGAATCGGCTTTCTTCTGAAGGAAAAAGTGCGTTAAGACAATGGTTTGGTGCAGCTAACTATCGAGATTTCCAAAGGTTAGTTGAAATCATTTTAAAACGGTTACCCTTACAAGACTGGGAAGAAAATCAACTCGATAGCAGAAAGTATTTTTGGGAGCAATATTCAGATCGATTTGAACGGATTCGCATTTTACTTCCTCAGTCTTCGGTCAATGTCGTAGGAAATCAAATCCAACAAGATGATGTGATTAAAGATGACGGGAGTGAGGAAACAGAAGTTTGTA
>CAZBPR010000039.1:9002-23204 GCA_964493825.1 uncultured Dactylococcopsis sp. | reverse complement strand
TCATTTTCCATTCGAGAAAAATAGAAACTGAGCAATCGCTACACTAGTCAGTAACATACTTATTGGAGCCGATGTTCTTCACAAAATGGCAAGAGTGAATTAAGCGTAACAGAAGGAATACAACTAATAACAAATGATTAACATATTGAATCATAATACTCTAAAGCTGACCTTAAAAGAGCGTCGTCAAAAACTGGCTCAGATCTTTCCCGAGAACGTTTTATTGTGGTCAGGCTGTGCGCCTTCCCGTAATTTTCCTGCTAATACATTTCCGTTTCGCGCCAGCAGTCATTTTCTTTATTTTGCCGGTTTAAATTTAGAAAATGCGGTGATTGCATTGGAAAATGGCAAATTAACCCTCTTCCTGGATAACCCGTCTGCAGAGAGTATTTTGTGGGGAGGAGAAAAGCCGACTCGGGATGACATTGCAGAAACCATTGGGGCAGATCGGGCTTATCCCTTAGCAGAATTAGCCGAAGATCACGGGGAAGCGGCAACGATCGCGCTGTCTGATCCCACGATTGACCAACAGCAACAAAATTGCTTAAAACGCAGAATTTTACCACCAACACAAGCTACTGGCAAGGATCGCGCCCTCATGAAAGCGATTATTCAGTTACGCCTCTGTCATGATGAAAGCGCGATCGCGCAAATTCGTGAAGCAGCAGGGATTTCTATTCAAGCCCATCAAGCCGGAATGAAAGCAGTGCAACCAGGGAAAACCGAAGCCGAAATTCGCGCGGCGATGGAAAGTGTAATGATTGCCCATAATGTAACCTGTGCTTACGGTAGCATTGTCACCGGATACGGGGAAGTCTTACATAACGAAGACTATTCCCATACCTTACAAGCCGGGGATTTAGTCTTAGCGGATGTCGGTGCGGAAAGCCCGGGCGGTTGGGCATCCGATATTACCCGCACTTTCCCGGTTAGCGGTCGCTTTTCGGCAACCCAACGCGAGATTTACGATTTAGTTTTATCCGCCCATGATGCTTGTATTGCTGCAGTTGCCCCAGGAGTCGAATATAAAGACATTCATTGGCAAGCGGCAACGATCATTGCCGAAGGTTTAGTGGAACTGGGGATTTTACGAGGTAATGTTTCAGATCTACTAGAAACCGATGCCCAAGCCCTATTTTTCCCCCACGGCGTCGGACATTTATTAGGCTTAGATGTTCATGACATGGAAGATTTCGGCGATCTGGCAGGATATGCACCAGGAAGACAGCGCAGTCAGCGTTTTGGTCTAGGGAACTTACGGCTTGATCGCGCCCTCCAACCGGGAATGGCACTCACCATTGAACCGGGTTTTTATCAAGTTCCAGCAATCTTAAACAATCCTCAAACCCGAGAAAACTATCAAGATCTGATCAATTGGGAACGACTGGCGCAATTTGCTGATGTCCGTGGCATTCGCATTGAAGACGATGTGCTGGTAACATCAGAAGGTGCTGAAGTTTTGACAGCAGCGCTACCTTGTGAGCGAAATCAAATTGAAGCGTTAACCAATGCCTAACGATCAGGCATGATGCTCTCTCTACAGCGAGGGTATCCAGTGATAGAATTTAAGAATTGTTAAACTTATTTGCTGTTGCTCAAATCTGGAACCGTTCTGTTATGAAAACTGCATTAGTTGTTGAAGATAGCCAAACCGACCAAAATTTCTTTAGTAGTCATTTACAGAAAGCAGGATTTTCTGTAACAGTAGTTTCTAGCGTGGAAGAAGCGGAAACCAAAGTCAAAGCGAGTCAACCCAATTTAATTATTTTAGATGTGATTTTACCGGGACAGAGTGGTTTTGAACTTTGTCGCACTCTAAAATCTCAAGATGAAACGAAAAATATTCCGATTATCATTTGTTCTACCAAAGAAACCAATGTTGACAAAATGTGGGGAGATATGCTTGGTGCAAATGCTTACTTAGTTAAGCCAGTTGATCCAGAAGAGTTTGTTAATACTGCTAAAAAATTTGCAGCCTAATTGGAATGAGTTGATTATCATTGCTTTGGCAAGAGACATTCAAAGAATGCTTTCGTTAGTGGGAAAATAAATTACCCAAACTTGTCAGAGTTTTGCGAAGAATGTCTCAACCAAGCAACAGTTACTGGTAATCATCATGTCCAATGAAACACCATTAGTCGGAATTATTATGGGCAGTGATTCTGATTTGCCCACGATGGAAGGCGCGATCGCGCAGTGTGAAGAATTTTCTGTCCCTCATGAAGTCGCAATTGTTTCTGCCCATCGCACCCCAGAGCGTATGGTTGATTATGCCAAAACCGCAGCGAATCGCGGCTTAAAAGTGATTATTGCTGGAGCCGGGGGCGCTGCCCATTTACCGGGAATGGTTGCTGCTTTGACCCCATTACCTGTGATTGGGGTTCCGATTCAAACTCGTCATCTGCAAGGGGTTGATTCGCTTTACTCCATTGTCCAAATGCCGGGTGGGATTCCGGTAGCAACGGTTGCCATTAATAATGCTAAAAATGCGGGGTTATTAGCCATACAAATTCTTGGTGCTTTTGATAGTCATTTATTAAAAAAAATAGAAAATTATCGTCAAGAATTAGCAACTACGGTGATGGATAAACAGCACCGACTTGATCAGATTGGCTATCAAGAATATTTAAAAAAATCGCAATAATAATCCAGCCGAGAAGTCACAACTGTAAGAGTAAGGCCTGATTCTTCTAGATTTGTTACTGCTGTTACTGGGGGGGTTTCCCACCTTGCTAAAATGGTAATAGTAATCAAGAATCCTGAAATCAGCTTGCAAAAACAAATTAAACCATCTTACTGATTAGTCTAAAACTGACCATAAGGAAAGGTCAAGCACAGCAATGAATACCAATCAAAATATGAGTGAAAAAACAACAACTCCCCAACCCAAAATTCGTGTTGAAAGTCTCGTCAAAATCTTTGGGGATAGTCCTCGCGAAGGCTTACAACTGATGCGAGAAGGTTACAGCAGGGATGACATCTTAGAAAAAACGGGCAATGTCGTCGGTGTTGGAGGGGTATCTTTTGATATTCAAGAAGGAGAACTCTTCGTGATTATGGGCTTATCGGGGTCAGGAAAATCGACCTTGATTCGCTGCCTCAACCGGATCATTGAACCTACCAGTGGTCAAGTCATCGTTGATGATGAAGATATTGCCCATGTCGATCTAGAACGACTGAGAGAAGTTCGACGCACCAAAATGGCAATGGTATTCCAAAAATTTGCTCTCTTTCCTCATCTCACCGTTGCTGAAAACACAGAATATGGTCTGAAAGTGCGTGGGATCGATGAACAGCAGCGTCGTCACAAAGCCATAGAAACTTTGGAAATTGTCGGTTTAGATAAATGGGCCAATCGTTATCCTTCTGAATTAAGTGGCGGTATGCAACAACGAGTAGGATTAGCCCGCGCCTTGGCAACGGATCCGGATATTCTCTTGATGGACGAAGCCTTTGGTGCGCTTGATCCGCTGATTCGTCGGGATATGCAATCTGAATTAATGCGGTTACAAGATGAACTGCACAAAACTGTTGTCTTTATTTCTCATGATATTCACGAAGCCCTAAAAGTCGGCGATCGCGTTGCTGTGATGAAAGACGGTTACTTTGTGCAAGTGGGCACCCCCGAAGAACTAGTGACCAATCCTGCCGATGAGTATATCCGAGACTTTATGATGGATGTCAATCGCGCGCAAGTCCTCAAAACCGGTTCGATTACCCGCAAAACCATTCCCTTTATTCTGGGACATGGTTCCGTTCGTTCCGCATTAGAGCAAATGCAACGGCATCAACGAGAGGAAATGTATGTGGTGAATCAAAGCAATTCTCCCATTGGTGTCGTCACCACCCAAGCCCTAACGCAAGCTTTAGAAGAAGGGCAAGAAGATATCAAAGCCGTGATGAACACTGACTTCCCGCAAGTCCAAGCCAGCACCACCATTGAAGAAGTGGCCCACTTATGTCAGCAAGCACTTCCCCTTGCCATTGTTGATGAGAAAGGCAAATTCAAAGGGGTCGTTGAACATTCTGATATTCTAGCCAGCATTGGTCGCATCCAAGATCCTGATGATGAGCCAGTAGAAACAGAAGACCAACCGGAACAAGTTGCTGTTTAAGTGCAGATCAGGTTTGCTGACTAGGCAGAAGCGACTTGTGATTAAATCCTTTTTGTTGAGTCCCCCAGAATAGCTGTTACCAGGGGGCTTTTAGATTCTTTAAAAAATAGACCCATCAATCATCCATTACAGTTATGCTCGATCCATTTCAAGAGACCATTTGGCCACTCGGCGATCAAATTGAAGCGATTATTGACTTCATTGTCGACAACTTTCGCTTCATCTTCAACGATTGGATTGGACAACCAGTCGGTTTTGTCTTAAGGGGCATCCAATCCTTTTTCCTTTTTCTCAATCCCCTTGTCTTTCTTGTTGCACTCCTTGGGATTGGTTGGCAAATTGCCGGCCGCAACATTGCTATTTTTAGTGTGATTGCAATGACCGTGGTTGGATTAATTGGGGCTTGGGAAGAATCGATGATTACTCTTGCCCTAGTTGCAACGGCAGTTGTTTTTTGTGTGATTATCGGGATTCCCCTCGGTATTTGGGCAGCCCGCAGCGATCGCTTTGCCAGTTTGATTCGCCCCATCTTAGATACCATGCAGACGCTTCCAGCATTTGTTTATCTGGTGCCAGTTGTCATGTTATTTGGAACTGGAGAAGTCCCGGGAGTAATTGTCACTTTTATTTTTGCCGTTCCCCCGTTAATTCGTTTAACCAACATTGGCATTCGGGGGGTTCCCGAAGACGTAGTCGAAGCGGCAAAAGCTTTTGGTTCGACCCCTCGACAAGTGTTATTACAAGTGCAAGTTCCCTTAGCAATGCCCACAATTTTAGCTGGGGTTAACCAATCTTTGATGTTGGCTTTATCAATGGTGGTCATCGCCTCTTTAATTGCAGTAGAAGGGTTAGGACAAATGGTAAACCGTGGTATTGGCCGTTTAGATGTTGGCTTAGCGGCAGTCGGCGGTATTGGGATTGTTCTTTTAGCAATTGTGCTCGATCGGATTACCCAAGCTGTTGGCGATCCTAAAAAAGGACAACTTCACTGGAAAAAACGCGGTCCCATTGGCTTTGTGCTCAATTTCCTTAACAAAAATAAGTCTGGAAAAATTCCTCAGCAATCCTAGACTTTTTTTTGAGTTCCCTATGGCAAACTTTCACAAGCCACTCCATCTTCATCGCCATCCAAACGGTGAGGATCACCCGTAAATGCATTTAAAACTTGCTGTGCTGCGGCTTGGGTGGAAAAATGGGAGCAATCACAGTCATCGTCAATGCAACTGGGTAAGTTTTGAGTCGTGGCAGATGTTGGAAGGGGTGGACGTTTGCCCTGTCGGTAATCCCAAGGCATAATGGGATCTCGAAAGGTCCAAATGCCAAGGTGCGATCGCTGTGCTTGCTGTTGGGCTGCTCGATAACGGGTCGCGTCGCACGGCTCAATGTACTCTTCGTAAATTGCAGCTTGTCCTTCTCGAACCATTTGTAAGTTCACTAAAATATCATCGTGGTAAACTTCTGCAATTTCTCGACCATAGCGATCTTGAGTAATCAAACGCAGCTTAACTGGATCACCAGGTGCCAATAACTGATTCAACTCCTCCACTGAAGCTTTCCGACCCCGCTGTCCCTTTTCCGGTGCATCGATACAAGCGAGACGCACGGTCACTTTTTTTCCATTGTGATTAACGTGGATTGTATCTCCATCATGAACGGAAATAACTGAAGCTGGCGTCTGTGAGGAACTAGCAATATTAAAAGCGATGAGAAAGCAAGGCAGCAGCACACTCAGAGTATAGAAAGTTGATTTTCGAGGAAACACAATACTGTACGAAACTCGATGGTTTAGGAATTATTTAAATCACATATTAATAATGATATCTATTTGCTTGCGACATCTCTGACGTTTAATTATATTTCTTAACCTCACGCTCACCTGAAGTGAGGATGAAGCTCAAGGCAGCATCCCTTAAAATAAAGAGATAGTAAAATATTTTTAGTCAGTCAATATGTTAACTTCCACAGATTTTAGGGGTTTATTGAATCAACGTTTCTTCAATAATTTTTTTCCACTGCCAGCTAGTAGCCCGATGATAATTGGCTTAAAAACTCCTAATTTTGAACTTCCTGATCTTACTAACGATGAACAAATCAAATTAAACGACTATCGCGATCAAAAGCCAGTACTCCTTGCTTTTACTCGCATTTTTACCGAAAAACAATACTGCCCCCTTTGTTATCCTCACATTGTTGAATTAAACCAACGGTATGAAGAATTTACAGACCAGGGAATTGAACTTTTAATGCTGACCAGCACCGATGTTGCCCAAACCAAACAAGTTGTGCAAGACTTAGGAATTAAATTTCCGTTACTGAGTAATCCCACTTGCAGTGTTTTCCGTAAGTATGGCGTCGGTCAAGCCTTAGGTGCGCCCTTGCCAGCTCAATTTATCTTAGATCAAGAAGGCATTTTGGTGTATAAACATCTTTTTTCTTTCCTGTCTCCCAATGCCAGTGTGGATGAGCTATTATCTGTTGTTTCTGCTTCAAAAAAAGAAGCTATTATTGCTTAAAGTTAATGGACCAAATCAGTAAAAAATGAAGTGTGCACTGATTAGGATGGCTTGCCAAAAGAAAAGCATACTCTCAACTATTTCCTAATGGTAACCGCTATTCGGTCGATTTGGGCTAACTGATTCAGGATCTACTTTCAATTTTTCAATTAAAGTTTGAGCTTGTTCGTAAGTATTGAAATCACCTTGCTCTTCCGAAAGTTGTGCTCCTTTTTTAAAGTCCGCGATCGCGCTTTCAATGTTTCCTAATTCTAGCTTGGCATAACCGCGATTAAAATATAGCAAGGCATAATCGGGATCAATTTCCATTGCTCGATTATAATCTGCAACTGCTTGCTCGTAATTTCCTAAACGATAATGCATCGTTCCTCGAAAGTTATAAGCATCCACATTATCAGGATCAAGTTCGAGGACATGGTTAAAATCATTGAGCGCTTTGTCATATTCTTCTAAATGATTATAAGCTAAGCCTCGCTGTAAATAAGGTTTGGGGTCATCAGGGTTGTTTTCAATGGCTTCATTAATGATTTTCATCACTTCTGGATTCACATGAGCGATCAAAACCGCTTTTTCCTGATGAAATGTTTTGGTTTGTTCAAATGCCAGACTGGGAGAAGCAGAAAATAAAACTAATCCTAACCCAAACCATAAACCCTTCAGCTTCATTGCATCATTCCTCTCTTTCTTTGTAATTTCGCTTTTAAGCCATCCTGAAGACGTGGTACAGGAAACTTCACTAATTCAGTCTCTTGATTAGATACTAATTCCCACTGACCATTACGGACTAAATGCGCTGCAAATAGTTTCATTTCCAAACGAGCAAATTCTTTCCCTAAGCATTCTCCCCTTCCTCCCGCTAATCTAGTTTAACCTTTTCTTCGTAATAGACTCCCCACTGGTGCATTTCACTGAGCAAGGGTTCTAAGCTTTTACCCAACGGGGTCAAGGAATATTCTACTTTCGGTGGAATAACCGGATATACTTGACGAGAAATAATGCCATCATTTTCCATTTCTCGAAGTTGTTGCGTGAGCATCTTTTGAGTAATGCCCCTTAATGATCGTTGTAACTCACTAAAGCGTTTAATTTCTAAAAATAGTTCTCGTAAAATTAAAACTTTCCAGCGACCGCCAATCACGTTTAAAGTCGTTTCGACAGGACAACTCACTGCTTTTTTGTTTTCAGTACGCTTAACCATAGTATCTTTTTAGTAACTATCTTACTTTTGAGTCTATACTTCCCAAATTAAGTTGCTTTCGTCTAAAGTGCAAATAGAACATTAATTTTACAATTGACTTGAGGAGAACATGATGTCTGAACCGGTTATTGCTGATAGAAAACCTGCTGTTTTGAAATTAGAACCTGGAACTTACTATTGGTGTGCTTGCGGACGTTCTGAAAATCAACCTTTTTGTGATGGTTCTCATGCTGAGACTGAATTTTATCCTGTTGAGTTTTCAATTGAGAAAAAGAAACAAGTGGCGCTTTGTAATTGCAAACATACCAATAATCCACCTTTTTGTGATGGCACCCATAGCAATTTATAAACGACTCAAAGCATTAAATTCACTCAATGTGGAGGCAAAGTAATGATTACAATTCGACCAGCAAATGAAAGAGGACATGCCAATCATGGTTGGTTAGATACTTATCATACATTTTCTTTTGCTAACTATTATGATCCCAATTATCTCGGTTTTGGTAGTTTAAGGGTAATTAATGAAGATAAAATTCAACCCAGTGCTGGTTTTGGCAAGCATGGACACCGTGATATGGAAATCATTACTTATGTTCTAGAAGGGGCATTAGAACATCAAGATAATTTAGGCAATGGTTCGGTTATTTATGCCGGTGATGTGCAAAAAATGAGTGCTGGTACGGGAATTTTGCATAGTGAATTTAATCATTCTCCAACTCATTCAGTTCACTTATTACAAATTTGGATTCTTCCCGATCAAAAAGGTTTAAAGCCTTCCTATGAACAGCAAAATTTTGCCATTCAGGAAACGCCCAATCAACTTCATCTCATCGCTGCTAAAAATAGCCTAGGCAATGCGATTACGGTGCAACAAGACGTCAAACTGTTTTCTGCTGTCCTACAACCTGGGAAGACGATTGAATATGAAGTTTCCCCCGACCGTCAAGTTTGGTTGCAAGTGGTGCGAGGAAACATCACACTTAACGATCAAGTGCTAAAAACCAGTGACGGTGCAGCAGTAAAAGCGGAAGAAGTATTAACCCTTACGGCTACCGAAAAGGCCGAATTTTTGTTATTTGATCTCTAGACTTTTTCTCACTGGGGCGTGGCTGAATTAATTCATTACCCTAGAATTACCCTAGAAGTGAAATGCGTTACCATCGTGTAATGTAGTCTAAAAAAGGCAGGTGATGATGGAGCCAGATTCCCTTCCCACTGAGATTATTTTGAGTCATCCTCGTCAGTCGTTGGGAAAAATTCAGCTTGATTCTAGACCGCAACCGGGACAACATATTGAAATTAACGGCGAAACTTATCGCGTTTTAGAACGCCATCACCATTATCAATATAAAGTTGGGGGATATCGTTTAGATAAGATGTCCCTCTATGTTCAATCGGCGCAACGCCCGGAAGAAACCACTTATTTAGAGGGCAAATGGGTCATTGGGGATATTACTTGCCAATACAATGCCCGTTCCGAACTGTTACGTTGTGCTGTGAACCCGGAAGGTCCCTGTGAAGGCTGTCCCTCTTATCAAGCCATTGAGACCTAACTTAACTGAATTTCTCTCCTTCTGCTAAGCGCATTCCATTGACAAAATCCCAACCGGACTGAGGGCGTTTTCCAGAACGTTGCACTTGAGACAGTAGCAATAAGCTGCTACCAGTTTGTACAATCGCGCCAAATTTTTTCACAATCGCCACAATTTCTCCGGCTTCTCCCGTTTTTTGGGCAAGGGTTTCCCATTGTTGACGCAGCGCTTGATAGGTCGCTGGCAGTTGCGACCAATACGCCTCTCCCAAGGGAACCGTTTCTAGAATTTTTAGGGGTTCTCCGCGCAGGGTAGTCGTACAGTTCGGATAAAAGCCTCGGATTTGATTATGCAGCGCGATCGCGCTTTTTGACCAATTCAATTCATAATCACTTTTTTGAATTAGGGGGGCATAGGTGGCGGCACTTTCATTTTGTGGGGTCGCTTCAATCTCCCCGTTTTCCCAACGTAACAGCGTCTCCACTAATAACTCCCCCCCAATCTTAGCTAATCGTTCCCCCACGGTTTCGGCATTATCTAGCAAAGCGACAGGGGTGGTTGCTGTTTCTAACATTGCCCCCGTATCCATGCCCGCATCCATTAACATGGTGGTCACTCCCACTTTTGTTTCACCGTTACATAAACTCCATTGAATGGGGGCAGCACCGCGATATTGGGGTAAAATCGACCCATGAACATTAATACAACCCAAACGGGGCATTTCTAGAATTTCCGGCGATAAAATTTGTCCATAAGCAGCCACAATAAACGCATCTGCCTTCAAATCGCGTAACTGCTGTAAGGCAGTCTGGTCTTTTTTCACCCGCTTGGGTTGTAAAACATCCACATGATTTGCCATTGCCACCTCTTTTACCGGAGAAGGAATCAGTTTTTTCCCTCTTCCTTTCGGTTTATCCGGTTGTGTGACAACGGCTGCAACTTCAATGTTGGGATGCTGGAGTAACGCTTCTAAGCAGGGAACAGCAAAACGAGGCGTCCCAAAAAAGATAATTTTCATCAGTTTATTCGTCATTCGTTATTAGTCATCCTTCGACAAGCTCAGGAACATGGTCATTAGTTATCAAGACAAACAAAGGACAACGAACAAATGACCAACAAGAATTTAGCTGCGATTTTGAGACGAACCAATGAGTGGACGTTCAGTTGTTTCACGGAAGCGTTCTACATTCTCGTTATAGGCAATCGGTAACACACATTCCACATTTTCGTGAGGACGAGGAATAATCACCCAAGTTTCTAATGTTGCACCATAAGCTTTATCCACAGCATGAATTCCGGCATCCATTGCGGTTTTCACTTCCGAGACATCCCCGCGAATAATAACGGTAAACCGGGCACTCCCGGCGCGAATATAACCGACAAGGGTGACTCTTCCCGTTTTCACCATTGCATCGGCGGCGGCTAAAACTCCCGGAAACCCCTTCGTTTCAAGGCTACCCACTGCATCTAGAGACATTCACGTTTCTCCTTAATTTTTATAATTGTTTTTTTATACAATGCCACGACAATTCTACACTCGAAACGGTTCAACTTCGTCGCTATAAGCAATTGGCATCACGGTTTCGACATTATCCGGCGGATTTGGAATCATATAATGGGTGATTACAGTTCCGTTATAGCTATCTTCTGCTGCAGCAATGCCCGCTTCCATAGAGCGTTCCACTTCTGAAACCGGGCCTCGTACCGCCACAAAAAACTGAGCCCGTTCCGCTTTATCAAAAGACACTAGGGTCACTGATGCTGCTTTTACCATGGCATCGGCAGCAGCTAATACGGCTGGAAACCCATCCGTTTGAATAACGCCCACAGCAACTGGCATTTAATTTTCTCCTCTCGATTGTGCCCAAAACTTATGCTTTCTATTGTAACTAATCTATGGGTTCGACTTTGGCGCGATACAGAAGTTTGTCGCCATGTCGGTAGCCAACGTAGCGCACCCGCACTGTTGTTTCCGGTGGGACATTTCCGGACAATAGTTGGTGCTGTTGAGGATTATAAGAGACTTCCTCCCCCACTTGTCCAATTCTAGTGACGCCCCACGATTGAAGTAACTTTTCTAAGGGATTAAGTAATTTAATAATACGTTGCGCCGGTAAATCAGGGTTTTGCGCGATCGCGCTAACGGCTGTTGGCCACTGCAACAGCCAAGATTCAATCATCTGTAAACTTTCCCGTTGAAACTGTTCTCGTGAAGTAGTTTCTGAAGACACAGTTTCTCCAGAGAATAAAGCAATCAACTCATCAACACTAACCCCCAAAACAGATCCCAATGCTAGCAATACTCCCACCCGCATTGACTTCACCTTTCCTCGCCGTAAATGGAGAATTTGTTTTTGGGAAACCCCCGCTTGTTGACTCAACTGTTTAAAATTAGTAATTCTAACTGATTCCATTAAACTTTTTAATATAGGAGTATAGTCATTCCTCACCTCAGCATTCTGTTCTGAAATGGAGTGTAATTGCTGATTAACGGTCATTAATTTCCTCAGACAAAGATATGAATTCAGTTTTGATTTTACTGGTTATTACCTACGGATTAAGCTTGATTGGCTCATTTCTTGCCATTACCTTAGCCCTTCCCCTCGAACAACGCCAAGAAGAGTTAACTCTTTTAATCGCGATACAAGGGATTCTAATTGCTGCTGCTTTGGGATTTTATTTCGGAAAAAAAACCTAAGTTCTCTCTTTGGTTCACTCTGAACAATTTTTCTCGAGTCTCATTCGCTATATTTACCAGAACCCGAATCTTTTTCTCAAAAACTCTTTCTTGGGAAAGATGGTAAAAAATGTCAAGTATTCTTTATAATTGTTAACAACTCAATCGTTCATTCCAGTAAACAGTGAGGTTAGCTATGGAACTATCCTTAGAGCAAGAATTCAACGTCCGTTCGTTTGAATCACAAGTGAAGCAAATGAGCCGCGAACAAGCCCAGGAATTTCTCGTGAAGCTCTACGAACAGATGCTCACCCGAGAAAATATGTATAAAGAATTCCTCAAGCACGAATGGGGAATTGATCAAGGCTACTCAGCATAGCCTGGGCAAATAGGCTCATCTAGGCTGAGCGACCTCTCTCTCTTGCTTGGTTCATCAGCTTTGAACAAGCTGGGGAAAATGGGGCGTTTCAGTTTTTTACAACAGCAAGTTACGGTAAAAATTATTAAAAGATTGAGGATCACTGAGGAGCAAGGGGTCTATGGTAGAGTTAGGATAATTTAAGTTGATTTTCCAGCATCTTGTCCGAAACTTAGTCCGCACTCTTCTCTAACTCATGTTTAAGCGTTGTCTCATTTGTACAGATTTTACTGACGGCTTGGATCGGTTTGCTTCCTTTGTACCGAGTCTTAGTGCTTCAGGCTTGAATCATATTGTCTTTCTCCATAGTGTTCCTTACTGGGAAGAAGGAGAGATTCCCCACGTTGACGAAGAAAAAGTTGCAGCAGCAAAGAAGCGACTGGAAATTGCGCTAGAGAACGTTCCAGAAGGCGTAGAAGTGAAAGTCGAGGTTCCCAACGGGAAACCCAGTGATACAATTCCTCGGATTGTTGAGCAAGAAGCAATTGAAGTGGTGTTAGCCGGAACTCCAATTCGGAGCTTTTTACAAGAGAAAGTTTTTGGTAGTACTAGTCTGAGCTTAGCACGAGCGACTTCAGCACCGCTAATGATTTTCCGCCCCAATCACATTTCAGTTTACACCCAAGAAGAATTAGATTTGCGCTGTCAACATTTGTGGCGATCGCTGCTGATTCCCTACAACGATAGCGAAGCTGCTCAATATTTAGTGCAACAGATTAAAAAATACGTCCAGGATGATGGCAGTTCCACCTTAGAAGAATGTATCCTCTTGTGGGTCATTAGTGAAGGAGGACGCTTACCCGAACAAACGCTGCAAAACCGTAAGGAAGAAGCGGAAAAGCGGATTGCTCAAGTGAAAAAAGATTTAGAAAGTATCGGGGTAAAAGTGAGTACCCAGGTGCGAATGGGCAATCCCACCTTAGAAATTTTGAATGGGGTTTTAACCGAAGATGTCAGCGCGATCGCGGTTGGTTCTGATGATCGGGGCGGCTTATTAGAGTGGACCGTACAAAGTTTAGCCAACGAAATTCTCCGTAGCAGTTGGTATCCGGTTCTCTTTTTCTCCCAAGCGCGATCATAACTTACTTAAAAGTCGTGTTAGGGAAGAGATGACAGATTATAACTTGCTGCTATAACCCTGAAATATTACTGGGTGCATCCGTTCCCATTGACTCTAGCTTAAACTGAATTTTCGGTTTAATATTTTCAAATTCTTGGCGCAGTAATTGTTTACTCATTTGTGGACTGGCATGAGATTCCCACGCTTGACTTGATTGTGCCCAGTTGTGCAGTTTTTGGCGTTGTGCGCCTGCGATGGTCGAAGTTAAAACATGCTGACAAGTTTCAGGAGATTCGAGTGCAAAAAATAAGATGCGGTAATAGCCCAATTCCCCTAAAGAACGAGTAATGCGTTGTCCCGTGCTGGTTTTCAAATCTAGATAACACGGTAGCCAACGGGTTCCATTCTCTTGGTTGTGTAACGCCGTAATCCACAACACCATAGGGTGAGGAGACATAATAAACAAAAATTGATTGTATCGCGTACTTAACAAGCGCTTTTCAATGTCTTGTTTATCCAACATTACCCATAATGAAGGAAAAGCCCCTTGAGTTGACTTAATTAAACGAGGGAAGACAATCTTTTGACGCGGTTTATCTGAAGGCCAAGCTGCATTTAAATAATAATTGTCATCATTTCCCGTCGTGCTTTGCGTCGGATGAGTCCTTGCATAGTCTAGAGTTTGATCA
>CAZBPR010000039.1:0-8992 GCA_964493825.1 uncultured Dactylococcopsis sp. | reverse complement strand
GCTTTACTTTTTTCAATTTTCTCTTCAACCGCCGTTAAGCCTTGTAAGATTTCATCCATGGCTTGCGGACGATTTTCAGGCTCTTTGGCTAAACACTGATAAATTAAATCTTGTAGAGACTCAGGAAGGTTGAGGTCATCGCGAAAGGGTTCTGGTAAAAAATAACGATGGGCTTGATACCAGGCACCAAAAGAATTATTTTCCGGCAGAATCGGCATTTCCCCGGTAATCATTTCATACATCATCACCCCTAAACTATAGATATCAGACCGA
Source organism: uncultured Dactylococcopsis sp. (assembly GCA_964493825.1). Taxonomy (GTDB): domain Bacteria; phylum Cyanobacteriota; class Cyanobacteriia; order Cyanobacteriales; family Rubidibacteraceae; genus Halothece. Next base: position 8,719 of record CAZBPR010000039.1, on the reverse strand, counting down.
TTATCCAGTTCTTTTCCTTCCATTTGTTCGGGGGAACAATAAGCAAGGGTGCCTTGGAAAGAATGGGTTTGATCGCCACCGGCTTGAACCAGTTTAGCAATACCAAAATCAAGAATTTTCACCATTTCCCCGAGGGTGGCATCTTCAACAATTAAGATATTGCTGGGTTTAATATCCCGGTGAATAATGGGGCACAGTTCTCCTTTAAAGAAAATCCCTTGATGTGCGCATTGGAGTCCTAAACAAATTTGACGACTTAAGCGTAGGAAACGTTTTAAAGAAAGCGGGCGATGTTTAATGACATCATTCAATCCCTTTCCTTGCAAAAATTCCATAGCATAAAAGGGAACATCATATTCATCAACGCCATAATCTCGCACTTGGACAATGTGAATACTTTTTTCCCCTAATAAGGCACAGATCGTTGCTTCCTGTTCAAACCGAGTGCGTCGTTTTTCGTTGAGAACAGCTTGGGCAACAAACTTAACAGCAACGGTCAAGCCTCCCAAAACAGTATCTTCGGCGCGATAGACTTGACCCATTGCACCTTTGCCCACTAGTTCGATTATGCGATAACGGTTTGCGAGTAAACGACCCTCGTTACGGTCTTCAGTCATTTTTCAAAGGTCATGCGAAAGTGAAGAACAAAAAAACTCGGAAGATTAAAGACAACGACTTCAGTGAATAGAGTTAAGATCTACTTCCTGATTTTGATAGATCACCCTGGCTTAATTTTAATTCTCTTCTTGGTCATCATGATCAGTTTTAATAACCAATTCCTTAGCAATTTTTTCCTGATTTGCTTGAGAAATCAGATTATTTTAAGTAGAAGAGCGGACTAGCGTCGCTTCCAGGGTACTCATAATCTGATGTCCTTGGTTTAAACCACTACAAAGACGATAAGTATCAGCAGTTTCTTGATAGAGGGTTTCAAAGCCTTGGCGACGCTTCCGGTCATTGAGAACCCAATACCTTTGCATGATCCAAGTTGGCGTCATCCAACCATTGCCTTCTAAATTCCCGAGAATATTATGCTTGAGAACAAACGTATATTGCGTTTGCTGATACCCGAGATAGCCTCGGTAGGTTAAGATAAGCTCTGGACTTTTTAATGAGTAATCAAAGTTAGGTTGAGTCTGATGATCAGGAAATTTCAGTTGTTTATGGCAACGAAACCAGTTGGGTTGATTCCACAGAATGGTTACTGTGCCTTCAACTGAGAGCGGGTTAACATTAGCTTCGCACCAAACGCCTTTCAGTATCCATTGTCCGGGTTCGAGTAAAAAAGTATGTGTCACAGTGACGGAAATTGCGTATTACTATCGATTTGAGCTTTATAAAAAACGGGTGAGATCGAAGTCGGCGGGAGATTGGGAAACCGGAAAACGTTCTTGGTTTAAGATTAACAGTAATCGATCACTGTAATCTACTGCACCGCGCAATTCGTCTTCTAATAACTCTAAACCACCCTGGGCTAATCCTTCAATTAACATGATCCGCTGCACTTCTCCTTGGCGATCATACGGAGAAATCAGAGCTGTATCTTGGCTGTGGGCGATCGCGATGAGTTTCATCACCCAATCATATCCTCGGGAAAGAAAAATTTCGAGGCTAATGGGGGCCGGATCTTGACTGATACCCGTTGTAATTGGAACATAGCGCTGATGTTTTCCCCCATAAGCCGCAGCAAACATCACAACATCCGCATAGGTTTCAAAGGTTCCTTTTGTTGCTTGCCCCATGGTGAGGGCTTTGACGAGATTGGCTTGCTTTTTGGCGATGCGAACGCGATGAACTGGCATCAGTAAAATAATTTGCTAGAGTTCTCGGTTTTCCTGATTTTAGCTTGTCTTCTCATGATTCTTGGAAAAAAAGGAGAAACCGCGCGATCGCGCTGGGAGATAATCCGGTAAGATAGCTGCTTAGTCCAATTGAATAAAGCTATAAGATCAGCAATGACAAAAACTTACCGGATTACCCTGCTGCCGGGAGATGGCATTGGTCCCGAAATTATCGCCGTTGCGGTAGAAGTTCTCAAGGCAGTGGGCAAACAGTGCGACCTTGAATTTACCTTTACCGAAGCCCTCATGGGAGGCGCTGCGATTGATGCCACTGGCGATCCCTTACCCCAAGAAACATTAGATACTTGCCGCAGTAGCGATGCCGTTTTACTCGCCGCCATTGGCGGGTACAAATGGGACAACTTACCCCGTCATCAACGTCCCGAAACAGGTTTACTCGGATTACGCGCCGGCTTAGAGTTGTTTGCCAATTTACGTCCGGCTAAAATTTTGCCGCAACTAGTTGATGCGTCAACCTTGAAACGGGAAATTGTCGAGGGGGTCGATATCATGGTGGTGCGAGAATTAACCGGCGGTGTTTATTTTGGGGAACCCAAAGGCATTTTTAGCACTGAAACGGGAGAACAGCGTGGGGTGAATACGATGGCTTATACCGATGCTGAAATTGATCGGATTGCGAAAGTTGCCTTTGCAATTGCCCAGAAGCGAAACCAGCAACTGTGTTCGGTAGATAAAGCCAATGTTCTAGAAGTCTCCCAACTGTGGCGCGATCGCGTTACCGCCCTTGCCTCCTCCTATCCCGATGTTGAACTTTCTCATCTGTATGTGGATAATGCTGCCATGCAACTGGTTCGCGCGCCCAAACAATTTGATACGATTGTGACTGGGAATCTCTTTGGAGATATTCTTTCTGATGCCGCTGCGATGCTCACTGGGAGTATTGGGATGCTACCATCAGCGAGTATGGGGGAAGGAAAACCGGCTGTTTTTGAACCCGTGCATGGCTCTGCCCCGGATATTGCCGGAGAAGATAAAGCCAATCCTCTCGCGCAAGTGTTAAGTGCAGCGATGATGCTTCGTTATGGCTTAGATGAACCCACCGCCGCCGATAAAATTGAACAAGCGGTGTTTCAAGTGTTAGACCAAGGCTATCGCACGGGCGATATTATGTCCGAAGGGATGACGTTTGTTGGGTGTAAACAGATGGGAGAAGCTTTATTAAAAGCATTATAGAGCAGCTAGATCGATTCATGGCAAGGCTAGAGGCATGAATTTAGGAAACAGGTAAGGGTGAAAGGTGAGAGTTGTTCTTTTGCCCTTTCTCCATTCTCCTCAATGCAGCCAAACAAGGAGTAGAGCATCAAGTTGAAATTGAGGAAACAGGGTCATTATATTGTCTCCCTTGTCTCCCCACCATCATTCAATCAGATTCAGTTTAGAAAACGATGACCCCTCCCTTAATTGTCATTTGTGGGGCAACTGCAACTGGAAAATCTCATTTAGCCCTGCAACTAGCACAATCTCTCAATACTGCTATTCTTAGCGCTGATTCTCGCCAAGTCTATCGCCAATTCGATATTGGAACTGCGAAGCCCACAGCAGAAGAACAAGCACTAGTGCCTCATTACCTCATTGATATTTGTGAACCCACGGCAACCTTAACTGTTGCTGAATATCAAGAACAAGCCAATCATCTCATTCATACCCTACCGCAATCGCCTTTACTGTTAGTGGGGGGAACGGGTTTGTATATTAAAGCCATTACTAAAGGTTTAAAAATTCCCCGGGTTGCCCCTCATTCTGAGCTACGGTCGCGCTTACAAGATCTCGGTCAATCTCAACTCTATGCGTTTTTAGAGCAAGTTGATCCACCCGCTGCTCGTAAAATTCACCCCAATGATCAAGTGCGGACCTTGCGCGCCCTAGAAGTGTTTTATGTGACAGGAAAACCGATTAGTGAACAACAAGGAGAAAATCCACCGTCTTATCCGATTTTACAAATTGGGTTAGATTGTTCTCCTGAAGATTTAGACCAAAGAATTAGCCATCGCACGGAAAAAATGTTAGCCGCCGGATTAGTAGAAGAAGTGGAGAGATTAATTGATCAATATGATTGGTCGCTTCCTCTATTAAATACCCTCGGTTATCAAGAAATTAAAGATTACTTAGCGGGAAAAACTGACTTAACAACAGCAAGAGACTTAATTATTCTCCACACACGTCAGTTTGCAAAACGACAACGGACTTGGTTTCGATCGCAGCAAGAAATTGAATGGTTTGATCCACAGCAACCGCAATTATGGCAAGTAATTTTGGAACGGTTACAGAGAACATCGCAAGTAAGGAATTGCTAGAATAAGCTAACTAGCCCCGAAATGAAACTGTGGTAATTTCAAGGTTCTATGTCCAATCTAAACCAAGACAGTACCAACGCCGAGAAAATTTTACAACATCCCATTCCCCCTCCCACTCATGATACTCAGTATCGCGCGATCGGACTGGTTTGGGGCGTTTATCAACCTCAAGATAAACTGACTCGCGGTGAAATGATCCTATCAGAAAACACTCGCTTGGAAACAGTTCTTCTGGGGCGAGTGATCAGTGTGGTGAAGAAACATATTAACTTAGATGAACCTCATCTCTGGGTCGTGTATCCGCGCACCCGACAAAAACAAGATTATCTTCACTTACAAGTTGTCGGGGTCTGGGAACCGAAAACTCTCAAAGAATCATCGCAACGGGCGGAACACTTAGAAGAAGAAACGGTTTCTCGGGTCAATGCACAAGCTGGTTATTTTTCCATTCGTGGAGAAGTTATTTTTTATTCACAAGCCGAACAAAAAATTATTGTTAAAATTAAGCGGTTCGCGCCAGAAAAACCCAGTTTTTTCAAGTTGAAACTCAATGGCACACTCCCCGATGAAAAAGAAAACTTAGGTTGGTTTTGGGATCTAGAGGCACAGTTAAAAGAAGAAGAGTTAGTGGTCACTCGTGCGGAAAAAGTTGCACCTCTGAATTCTAACTTTAAGCGGAACCGTCCCCCGAAAAAAATTATTAAGACGTCTCGCCAAAAAAAAGAAATGCCTTCCCCAACTGAAAATAAGCCGAAGCCTATTCCTCGTCGGAGAAAGCAGCGATCACAAGGTCATCAAAACTCAGGAGACAGTTAAGCAATTCCGAGGAGTTGTCGGAATTTATGAGGCGCAAAAATGGCGTAACTATTAATACTAAAACACGTCACGGCTAACGATAATAAAAGATAAGTTGGTGTCATCACGACGCCAATTGCTAACCAAGTTGCGACATGAAAAACCATGGCGCAAGCCGATATCATGGCCAATGCTGCATTCCAACGCAGTTTAATCGTAGGGAATTGGCGAACCAATAGTAACAACGTCACTGAAGTTAATAAAAGATTGGCAGGAATTAACATTCCACAGATGGTGACACAGTATTGGCGAGAAAATGCAAATAAATCGAACAAGGTAATCACTATCCTCCTGTCGATAAGCGAATTAAAAATCATCATAAACGCTAAGCATAAGTGCTGAGTGAAAACTGTTAAATCTCGTTACATACTTTTTGCCACAGAGAAAGTGAAGTCTTCTAAACTAGATTGATGTATTGTTATCGGTAATGAATTGTAAAATTAATGACTGCTCAAACTGAATTCACTGCTTTAGCAGACTTACCGTTCCTTCCCTACCTCAATGAACAGGGTGAAATTGATCCCAACTTCGAGAAGAAAATCGGAGTGTATAGCATTTTTGATACGGAAAAAAATCTACAATTAGTCGCATATTCTCGAGATATTTATACCAGTCTCAAACAACATTTAGTCCGCCAACCCGAAGCCTGTTACTGGTTAAAAGTGAAAACAATTGATCGTCCTCAGCGCAGTACCCTCGCTGAAATTCAACAAGCCTGGATTGAAGAAAATGGAACAATCCCGGCGGGAAATAGTCATCAACAATCAGCGTGGAGTGATCCCATTGATGCAAAATTAACCATGACCGATGCCGAGCAAACCGAATATGCCAATGCTGATGAATTGGCGCAAGCGAAATTGCTAAAAAATATTGCCCGACGGGTAGAAGCTGAGATTAAAGAAACGCTTAAGGAACGCGGAGTAACCATGGAGATTCGGTTTAACCCGAAATTGAAAGAACAAGGACGGCTGGACTTAAAATAATTGAAATAGGCGCTGAATCAAGAATGGATGTGGGAATGGCTGTTGTTGTTTTAAATAATCGGTATCGTGTGGTTCGGGAATTAGGGCAAGGGGGATTTGGTCGAACCTACCTGGCAGTGGATACGTATCTGCCCTCAGAGCGATATTGTGTCATTAAACAACTCTATCCCATTGTTTCTAAACCGAAACAGTATCAGTGGGTCCGAGAGCGCTTTCAACGCGAAGCAGCCATTTTAGAAACTCTCAGTCGAGGGAATAGCCAAATTCCTCAACTTTACGCCTACTTTGCAGAAGCAGAAACCTTTTATCTGGTACAAGAATATATTGAAGGCTGTACCCTAACCGAAAAAGTGGCGCAGATGGGGGTGATGTCAGAGCAGGAAGTGAGTGACCTTTTGATTAGCCTCTTGCGGGTTTTGGCGTATGTCCATGATCAGAAAATTATTCATCGGGATGTGAAGCCCGATAATATTATTTTGCGCGCGGGAGATCATCAACCGGTATTAATTGATTTTGGGGTGGTGAAGGAAGCCCTAGAAACGGTAGTCAATTCTGAACGCACCCATTCCATCGCGATTGGGACTCCTGGCTATATGCCCTCAGAACAAGCCGCGGGACGACCGGTTTATTCTAGTGACTTATATAGTTTAGGGTTAACTGCTGTTTTCCTCCTCAGTGGTCAAGCCCCCCAGAATTTAGAAAGTGATCCGAATACAGGGGAATTGCTGTGGCGCAAAGTAGTTCCGAATCTCCATGGTCAATTAGCCGCAGTCATTGATCGAGCGGTGCGTTTTCATCCGCGCGATCGGTTTGCAGATGCCAATGCCATGTTAGCAGCACTAACGGCTCACCCTACTGCATCCGCTTCACAACCCAAGTCAGTACCAACGAGGGAAGCCAACAGCTTTACTCATTATTCGACTGTGGCTGCTGTTTCTCCTGCTGGTTCAGTGACCAAGAAAAAGGGTAACCCTTTCTGGATGGGAAGCGCGATCGTCCTCTTAATGATTTTCAGTGCCGGCTTTGTGGGCTATGGCACCGTCCAGCTGTTACAAAATCTCCGTCGAGATAATACTGGTGAGCCGACCGTAACAGAACCGTCTCGCTCTGAGCGAGAAACCCTTTCTCCCGAACAAAAGGAAAGTGAAGCCTCACAGGAAAGAGAACAAGATTCTCCTGCGCCCCAACCGGAAGCACCCACTCTCGATTTAGAACTCAATGCTCCCACGGTAATTGTCCCCACGATTCCTGTAGAAGAGCCACCAGCGAATTCAGACGTTGAGGTCGCCCAGGTTCCTGTTTTTAGTACCGGTGTTCAAAAAGCAGAAATCATCAACACTTTAGGAAAACCCACTTCAATTCGTCGGGGTTATTGGGAAAACACACAGTCAGTGTTATATAAAAATTATGTTCCCGGAAAACTCGATTTAGGCTTAATTTTTGACCGGGATACGGGTAGACTGCGACAAACTGAAGCAAGTTTTGCTAGCGCAGTGGACTTAAACCTCATGGAACGGAAACTGCGACAAATGCTACAAGGTCAAATCACGCCTGAAATTCGTGAAGCTTTAGTACAAGTTTATCGTCGGGAAACAGATTTACGGTCTTTTGTCATTGCTGATTGGAAAGGCATGATTCAAAGGCAGGAAGGCAACAAAATTTATATCGCTGTTTGGGAAAAAGATTTACACTAAAATACGAATTATACCTCACTAAAATTGATGGAACTGACAAAGACTGAGGCGAATAGTTTACTAGCAATTGATCAGGAAGTTGGACAACATCACTTGTCACCTGCTGAATACGAAATTACTCGCCGAGTTATTTACGAAACGGGAGACTTTGACTACCTTAATCATCTTCATTTTTCTGATCGTGCGCTCAGTGCAGGGGCTGCTGCTTTAGCAGCGCGCACTGCGATTATCGTCGATGTTCCCTTTATTCAAGCTGGTATTGCTGATGCTGCTCAAACGAGCTTTGCCAACCCCATTTACAGTCATGTTGAGGCTCATCAGACCCACAATTTAATGCTTTTAGCCCAGCGTTATCCAGAAGCAATCTTTATCCTTGGTAAAGAACCAACGGCAGTTTCTATATTTTTGGATTTACTGGAAAAAGATCAGATTCAACCCGCTTTTGCCATTATTACTGCACCGAAATTGGTCAATGTTGAGGCAATTGAAAGAAATTTTGGCGCGCTCACAATTCCCCATATTCGAGTGACGGGACGGAAAGGAAGTGCGAGTGTCGCAATCGGAATTTTGAATGGTTTAATTCACTTAGCATGGCAAGTTTATGCCCATCGAGAGCCAATTCCCAGTCTATAAAAAAGGAATGATCTCTGAATTAAACAAGTTTCCGTGAGCAAGACCGAAGAATAGAGATCATTTCACGTTTGGTTTGAGATGGAGACGTACCACTTGCTGACCTCCCAAACGTTGTAGATAGTAGTTGACTGTGTCTGGGGGATCAGCACAAGCCGAAACTAACTGACCTTGCCAACGAAAATAGTAAATCCGATTAAATGATCCGGAAATGACTTCGTAGGGGGTACTCCAGCCCTGAGCATAAATGACTTCACCAAGCTTTAATCGTGAGTAACCTGATTCAGCAATGACAGGGATACTCGGAGTTGATAAATCAAAAAATCGCTCTAAGGCAGTTTCAAGACGAGTTAAAAATTTAAAGGGATGACGCAGCATTTTTCTTACTATAAGTAAATTAA
>CAZBPR010000038.1:0-23398 GCA_964493825.1 uncultured Dactylococcopsis sp. | reverse complement strand
GTTTAAACATTGCTTTACGTGCTTTTTGGGCTAACTCATCTTCTAGAGGCGAGAGTTGGATTGTTTTTTGATATTTCAATTCCAGCGCCGTTTCAATTAACCAGTCGGCAAGAAAGGGATTTTTGGGGAGTAGGGGACCATGAGCATAGGTCGCGATCGCGTTGCCATAAAATGCCCCTTCATAGCCATCTTCCTGATTATTCCCATTGCCAACAACCACCCGTCCCAAAGGCTGCACATTCCCCAAATACGTCCGTCCGCCATGATTTTCAAAGCCAATGACAATGGGCGGTCCGCCGGTGCGGGCTTGTACCATCTGAGCCAGGGGAGAAGCCGTTAAACGAAAGACAATATTACCAATACAGCGGTCTGCTTTGTTTCCCGGATGTTTACTCACTAAGTCGAAAATCCCTAACCCTTCAATGCGTTCCCCATAAGCCGGTTCATAATAGTGTCCTAACAGTTGCGGCGAACCACAGGTAAAAACGCCGGGTGTCCCGCCTTCAATTTTATTCCGCAAGATTTGGGCTTTGGCTCCCTTTAAATCTCGCATAACAATTTCTTGTTGTCGATCTTGTGCGCCGCCCCCCACAAATAAATCGATATCTCGAAAGGCACTAGCCGGAGCATCTAAATCAAGACGAACGATGTTAACTTGCAAATCGCGCCACTGACTGCGTTGTTGTAAGCAGATGACATTGCCGCGATCGCCGTAAGTACTCATTAAAGTGGGATATAACCAGCCTAAGGTTAGTTCCATGGAGGGTTTGTTATTGGTCATTAGTTATTGGTTACTCACGACTCCCAGACTCTAATCAATTGGTAGTAACAATTCACTCATTTGAGATCGACGAAGGACAAAAGCCACAGATGTCATAACACCTGTGACTTTTTCTTTAGGCTTGCGACTAACCGAGAACTTTCTTCGCTGTTGCGACCACATTCGCTGTGGTAAAGCCAAGATTTTCCATCGCAACCGGACCAGGGGCGGAAACGCCAAAGCGATCAAGACCAATGACCGCGCCTTGTGCGCTAACATACTGGCACCAACCAAAGGTCGTTCCTGCTTCTACCGCTACTCGCTTCGTCACTACTTGCGGTAAGACGGACTCTTTATATCCTTGGTCTTGTTCCTCAAACAGTTCCCAACTTGGCATGGAAACAACACGGACATTTTTGCCCTCTTGACGCAGTTGTTCGGCAGCATTCACACAGAGTTCCACTTCACTACCAGTACCAATCAGGATTAATTCTGGGGTACCGTTGCTATCAGAAAGGACATAAGCGCCCTTCGCTGCTTTCTCAATGGAACTTCCCGCTAAGTTGGGAAGTTTTTGCCGAGAAAGAGACAGTAAAGTTGGTGCATGAGGATTGCCCACTGCGCGCTCAACCGCTACTTTGTAAGCAGCAGAAGTTTCATTGCCGTCAGCGGGACGGAAAACGGCTAAGTTAGGCATTGCTCGTAAAGAAGCAATATGTTCAACAGGTTGGTGAGTGGGACCATCTTCTCCTAAACCAATTGAATCATGGGTCATGACCCAGATGACCCCTGCCCGCGAAAGCGCTGAGAGACGGAGCGCGCCACGCATATAATCAGTAAAGATTAAGAACGTCGCACCATAAGGGATAATGCCGGAGTTATGATGGGCAATACCATTACAAATGGCACCCATACCATGTTCGCGCACCCCAAAGCGGAAGTTACGATTTTCGTAAGCTTCTTTTTGGAAGTCACCACTGGATTTAACGTAGGTTTTATTAGAAGGGGCGAGGTCTGCTGAACCACCAATTAAACCGGGTAGCACGGGAGAAAGGGCATTTAAAACGGCTCCAGACTGGTTACGGGTGGCATCTGCTTTGTCATCAGGGGTATAAGTGGGCAGTGCATCTTCCCATCCCGAAGGCAGTTCACCGTTAATCAGTTGCTCGAAGTTTTTCGCCTCTTCCGGATATTTGCCCTTATATTCAGCAAAGCGTTGTTTCCACTCTCGCTCTGCTTCTGCGCCGCGATCAACCGCTTTCCGGAAATGGTTGAGGGCATCTTCAGGCACTTCAAATTCTCCGTATTCCCAACCCAGTTCTTTCCGAGTTGCTGCGACTTCATCTTTTCCTAATGCCGCACCGTGAACATCATGGCTGTTGGCTTTATTGGGAGAGCCAAAACCAATAATGGTTCTGATACCAATAATTGAGGGTTTGTCTGTAACTGATTTTGCACGCGCGATCGCGTTTTCTAGACCTTCGAGATCAGCATTGCCATCTTCAATCCGCTGCACATCCCAACCGAGACCTTCATAGCGTTTCAGAACATCTTCGGTGAAAGCCAGTTCAGTTTCCCCATCAATGGAAATGTGGTTATCATCATACAAAACAATCAGTTTACCGAGTCCCAGGTGTCCCGCTAAAGAACAAGCCTCATTAGAAACCCCTTCCATGAGATCACCATCACTAGCAATCACATAAGTATGGTGATCAACAATATTGCAATCAGGTTTATTGAAGCGAGCCGCTAAATGAGCTTCTGCAATGGCTAAACCAACCGCATTAGAAACCCCTTGTCCCAAAGGACCCGTGGTCACTTCTACTCCTTCGGTCATAAAGTTTTCTGGGTGACCGGGCGTTTTCGACTCCCATTGACGGAATTGCTTAATATCATCTAGACTGACGCTATCGTAGCCGGTCAGATAAAGAAGAGCATATTGCAACATGCAGCCATGTCCGGCAGAAAGGACGAAGCGATCGCGATTGAACCAATGGGGATTTTTGGGGTTGAAGCGCAAGAATTTATCCCAAAGGACAAATGCCATCGGAGCCGCCCCCATGGGCAAGCCGGGGTGTCCTGAACTGGCTTTTTCGACGGCATCAATTGCCAGAAAGCGGATTGAATTGATACAAAGTTGTTCGAGTGATTGAGTAGCAGCGACCATAATCGATTCTTCTGTAACTACGGTTTATTGGAAAATTTTTTTAACGGGTTTTCTCCGAGAACCCAAATGAAATTTGAGCAGCGCCCATAATTCCCTTCTATCTTTACAGAAAGTGGGATTTAGGGGCAAGCGAGTTTTTAATCCCTGCTTCAGAAAGGATGCCTTCTCAGCAGGAAGGCAGCGGTACTAAACGAGTTGCATATTGGAAAAACCCATTTAGCGGTAAGGATACTTCTTAAAAGCTAAGGTAATGTTATGACCCCCAAATCCAAAGGAATTAGATAAGGCACAATTGACAACCGTCTCCCGAGCAATTCGCGGAACATAGTCAAGATCGCATTCGGGATCAGGATTTTCGAGATTAATGGTCGGGGGAATTTTATCATTTGCAATTGCCATGACCGTTGCCACTGCTTCGATGCCGCCGGAACCGCCAAGTAGGTGCCCGGTCATTGATTTTGTCGAACTAATCGCGACTTGATACGCTGATTTTCCCAGTGCTTTTTTGAGCGCTTTGGTTTCAGTCACATCATTAGCAGCAGTACTCGTGCCATGAGCATTCACATAGCTCACGTCTTCAGGCTTGAGATTGCCATCTTTGAGGGCTAGCGCGATCGCGCTAGCGGCACCCGTTCCTTCTGGAGTGGGTGCCGTCATATGGTAGGCATCACAGGTCATACCATATCCCACCATTTCTCCATAAATTTTTGCCCCTCGTGCCTCAGCGTGTGCCAAAGATTCTAAGATCAGAATTCCTGCTCCTTCACCAATAACAAACCCATTGCGATCACGATCAAAGGGGCGACACGCATGTTCGGGATCATCATTGCGCGTTGAGAGGGCTTTCGCCGCCGCAAATCCTGCTACCGCCAATGGGGTAACCGCTGCTTCCGTTCCGCCACAGATCATGGCTTGAGCATCTCCCCGTTGGATAACACGAAAGGCATCACCCACTGCATTAGAACCAGCTGCACAAGCCGTCACAGGACACGAGTTGGGCCCTTTTGCTCCCACATGAATTGCGGTGAGACCCGCTGCCATATTCGCAATCATCATCGGAATCATAAAAGGACTACAGCGACTCGGTCCCCGATTCAAATACACTTCTTGCTGGTCTTCGAGCACCTTAATCCCACCAATCCCAGTGCCAATGATGACTCCGACTTGATCGGCATTCAAGTCGTTAATCTCTAACTTGGCATCGCTCAGGGCTTGTAAACTCGCAGCCAAAGCAAATTGAGAAAACCGATCCATGCGTTTGGCTTGCTTCCGTTCTATATATTCATGGGGGTCAAATCCCTTCACCTCTCCTGCAATTTGGCTCCCGTGAGCAGTCGCGTCAAATTGGGTAATTTTACCAATTCCATTTTGCCCTGCCAGGAGAGCTTCCCAGTATGCTTCTAAGGTATTGCCGACGGGAGCCACAACACCCAGTCCCGTCACTACCACTCGTTGATTTTGCGAATTTGCCATAATTTTCGATGTGTTTTTTGGGGAGTGTACCGGAGTAATGCACTCAGATCCTTAAGAAGAAGGAGTCGCTGCTTTTTCCTCAATGTATTCCACTGCCGCTTGGACTGTGGCAATTTTTTCAGCAGCTTCATCAGGAATTTCAATATCAAATTCTTCTTCTAAAGCCATGACTAATTCCACCACATCAAGAGAATCAGCACCTAAATCTTCAGCAAACTTTGATTCGGGTTTAATTGTCTCTTGATCTTGAATTTCGAGTTGTTGAGCAACGATTCCTTTGACTTTGTTAAACGTTTCTTGATTCATGCGTTGATCTTCCTTGATTCATTCAATCTCAGGTTGGTCGTAGCTCATACCGGACTTAAATTCCGCTAGTGAGCTTACAAGTTTCGCCGGTCACCTGGCAAGGAGTAGAAGTCCTGTGTCGGTTTTCCGCGTCAGGGAATGCCTGACGAGTATCTTGTTTACAACGACCACTGGTTAGTTATAGTTCTTAGCATTCTATATCTTATCGGAAAGAGGGAATACAAGAAAATTGGTTATTGAAGAAGTGTTGTTTTTTTCGATGAAGTGATTTGGGAATCAACGGAAAAGGAACAAGAGATGTCATCGTGAGTCTTTTATTTTAAGTTCCCATCCACCCCAACAGCAGTGGTCAATTTATGAAACTGAACCTCCTTGAGGTGGTTTGCGATGAACTTTGCTAGCGTAGAAGTAACTGTCGTCGTTGGAGAACGATCACAAACTATTAAGAAAATCTTAAAAAATAGGCTACAATAAAAAAATTGTGTGCCGCTGGAGGATAAAAGTGTTTACACGACTAGCTCACCAACATCGCCAATTTATTCAGGACTTGGTCATGAATTTACAAGCCCTTGCCATTGTTCTTGAAAGACGGGGCTATCTTGCATCTTGCTATACCTGTGGTCAAGAAATGAATAGTGCCTCGTTCATGGTCAGCTTAGGAGATAATCACCTGATTCGTTTTCTTGTCTCTGATTATGGAATTACTTGGACAGAACTGTGTGATGATCGTGAACTCATGAAATTGGAAGGGGCAGAAGCGATTAATCAACTCCAAGAGTTAGCGAATTTGGTGAAAACGCAAGTTTGTACCACAGAAGTTGAATCCTATCCTCAATCTCACCACTTACTCAAAACTGAACATTAATTTTGCCTTGAAGATGGTTGTGGCTAACCATAGTCTGAGACACTGGAAATGCAGCAAGTTAAGGACGAAGGGATCATGGATCAAGAACAATTAATGAACCTTATTCCAGTTGTAATTGCCGTCATTATTGGTATTGGCGGTTTCTTAATGATGTTTACGACTGTTTTTACAACCCGGCGATAAAGTTTCAGAGCAGTGTAGAAACAAATTCCAGTGAGGATGGGTTGGTCAAAAGATTACAGTTGATCAATCTCGGAACTGAGTCGGATAGTGGTAGTCTTAATGAGGATAACCCGCTATCATAAAAAGTTTGTGGTCGCAGAATAGGCGGGACAGCATTTCCGAGGGGAAGGAGTTGGTGGGTAGAACTCAATTCTGCAACTGGCCCCTAACCGAATGCGACCCCTGGTCAGAGATCATGTTTTTGGCAACCGTGAACTGCGGTTGTCCGGATACGCACTCCTGTTAGGCTTTGCCCATAGCAGAGGTGTTGACATTTAGGAGCTGGGTCAATAGTAGGCTCCTACTCTGATTTTTCATTAGGTGGAAACAGTAACCGGTAACTGGTGTCATTCATTCTTAGAATTGGGTTTCCTGGTTACTGCTTCGAGAACTTTATTCGCAGTGCGTTCGAGTATACAACGTGGACTTAGAGCAAATTTTTCAAACCTCCCATCCTGTTATTGGTGTTGTTCACCTCCTGCCCCTTCCTTCTTCTCCCCGGTGGGGCGGTAACTTAAAAGCGGTTCGAGAACGTGCCGAACAAGAAGCGACGGCTTTAGCCGCCGGCGGTGTCGACGGTATTATTATTGAAAATTTTTTTGATGCCCCTTTTGCCAAGAATCAAGTTGATCCGGCAGTGGTCAGTGCCATGACCCTGATTGTACAACGGGTGATGAATTTGGTGATGTTGCCGGTGGGGATTAATGTTTTGCGCAATGATGCAAAAAGCGCGATTGCGATCGCGTCGTGTGTTAATGCTCAATTTATTCGGGTTAATGTTCTCACCGGTATTATGGCAACAGATCAAGGGGTAATTGAAGGAGAAGCCCATGATTTAATGCGCTACCGCCGGGAATTGGGCTCAGATATTGGTATTTTTGCTGATGTCTGTGTTAAGCACGCCTACCCTTTGGGCAATCCGCCCTTGGCTACAGCCGTGCAAGAAACGGTAGAACGGGGGCTTGCTGATGGCATTATTATTTCCGGGGGAACCACTGGCGATCCTCCACGGTTAGAAGATTTGGAAACGGCAGCGAGTGCTGCTGCTGGTAAACCCGTGTTGATTGGCAGTGGCGCTACTTGGGATAATGTCCCTCGTCTGCTCAAAGCAGCAGATGGCGTGATTGTGGCCAGTTCTCTCAAGCGAAACGGCAATATTCATAATCCGATTGATCCGATTCGCGTCAGTCAGTTTGTAGAAGCGGTTCGAGAAACAGAAAATAGCCCGGAAGAGCGCTTTCCCTTTTCTGCGAAAGCGGACTGCTAGGATTGAATTGTTCTCAATCCGATTTCGCAATTTATGAGAGGAAATAACTGATGGTACGACGACGTTCTACCCCTTGGATTTATCGCTGGTCTCGTCCGATGATTGGCGCGATCGCGCTTTTAGGTGCGATGCTGACTGCTTATTTGACGGTACAAAAATTAACCGGTCAAACCGTCGGATGTGTTGCTGGTGCCGAAGCAGCAGGAGGAAGTTGTAGTAATGTCCTTAATAGTCCTTATGCAACGGTTTTTGGGCTGCCTTTAAGTTTATTTGGGTTTGGCGCTTATAGCGCGATCGTCCTTTTCTCTCTGGGTCCTTTATTTGTGAGCGCAGAACAAAAGAAAAGCCTGCGCAAACAGTTAGAACAATGGAGTTGGTTCCTCCTCCTAATTGGGGCAACAGCCATGACTGCTTTTAGTGGTTACTTAATGTATGTTTTATCTTTTGAATTACAAACGTTTTGCCCTTACTGTATTGGGTCAGCTTTCTTTTCTTTAAGCTTATTAGCATTAACCTTACTCGGTAGAGATTGGGATGATTTAGGACAAGTTTTTTTTACGGGGATTGTTGTGGTCATGGTGACCTTAGTTGGAACTTTAGGGATTTACTCTGATGTCGATAACACAGTTAATGCCTCTAATCAAGAAGTGAGTGTAATTCCTTTAGCTGACTCTGCTCCTCAACCGCCTAAAGGCTGGGAAATTACAACCACCTCTGGACCGGCAGAAATTGCTCTGGCTGAACACTTAAACGAAATTGGTGCCAAAAAATATGGTGCTTTTTGGTGTCCCCATTGTTATGAACAAAAACAGCTATTTGGCAAAACCGCCTTTGATCAAGTAAATTACATTGAATGCGACCCACGAGGAGTTGATCCGCAACCAGAAGCCTGTCAAACAGCGGCAATTAAATCCTATCCCACCTGGGAAATTAACGGTGAACTGTATCGGGGAACACAATCTCTAGAGCGCTTATCACAACTTTCTAACTATTCAGGATCAACAAACTTTAAATATCAATTACCATAAGACAAGTTACTCTAATTACATATGAGTAACGGGTACCCTTGCTGTTTTTCAGAAATGAAAACAGCATTTTTCAGTATTGTTTATAACTTCAAGATTAAGGAAAGATGCTAGTACCGGCAGAAAAATCAGTGAAATTACAACTAGAAAAGCGTCTAGAAGAAGAGCGCATTAAAGAAGAGAGGATGCATGACGTCCTGCTCTTACTTGATAATTTAGTCGAGCGAGAGGAAGCAACCGTAAAAAATATCTTAGACTGCCTGTACGATGTCGGCTCAATTAACATAATCAATAAAAAAGTTCCTTTCCGTCCGATGAATCGCTTTTTAAAGGCAATCACGCGCTTAACCAAACCCGCTTTTCGCGCTGTAGCATGGCGCTGGTTTAAAGGCAATTGTCCGCAACTGATTACAGAATGGTTGCGGACAAAAGTAACCTTTTAGATGGTGGTCAAGTGCTCTTAACTTTCGACTTTCATTTTTTCCACTAACTCCACTAATTCTTCCCGGCTCGCTTGATAAACTTGACCGCAGAAGTGACAGGTTGCTTCTGCACCATCATCTTTTTCAATCATATCTTCCAACTCAGCGACACCTAATAGCTTTAAAGCGCCCATCATTCGTTCAAAGGTACAACCGCAGTGAAAGCGTACCATTTGTACATCCGGGAAAATATTTAATCCCATATCACCCAATAATTCTTCAAAAATAGCTGATAACGTTTTCCCTTGTCGCATCAGAGGAGTAAAACCCGATAGCTGTCCTACTCTTGCCTCTAAAGTTTCGACTAATTCTTCGTCATGGGAAGCTTTGGGCAGTACTTGTAGTAAAATTCCTCCAGCGGCACTGACCCCTTCTGCACCGACAAATACTCCCACCAGTAATGCAGACGGTGTTTGTTCAGAAGTGATCAAATAATTCGCTACATCATCACCGATTTCCCCGGAAACTAATTCCACTGTACTGGAATAGGGATAACCATAACCGACATCTCGAATCACATACAGATAGCCGTCTCGTCCGATAGCACCGCCAACATCGAGTTTGCCACGGTCATTAGGCGGCAATTCTACAGAAGGATTTTGAACATAGCCGCGAACCGTCCCATCAACCCCGGCATCGACTAATAATCCACCAAGAGGACCGTTACTTTTGATCCGAAGATTAACACGAGACTGTTCCTGCTTCATATTGGAAGCCAATAATAAACTAGAGGACATTGCACGTCCTAATGCTGCGGTTGCAACATAAGACAGATTGTGTCGTTGTCGAGCTTCTTCGGTGAGTCGAGTTGAAATTAACCCAACTGCTCGAATCCCGCCATCTGCTGCTGTCGCTCGAATTAACTGATCCGCCATATAACCCCTTACATTTCTTTACATTTGCTGCTTTTTCTATGGTATTCGGTATTGATTGATTTATCCTGAGGAATACGGTTGATAGGGGTTAAGTCAGCTTTTCGATTCTTCAGGGCATCCTTGGGGAGTGTTAATGTTGTGTAGTGAGTAACTGATAAAAATCCTCTCAAAAAAGTAATATGAGTTCTTCCCCAGATCAACCAAAAAGAAAGACTTGGCTCTTAATTGTGATTGGTATTATTGTTGTTGCCTTTATTGGCGTGTCGGTATTTCCCTTTCTCAATAACCAACAAACCCCACAAGAGGCGAGTAATCCATCTTCTCCTCAGGCGGCAACCCAACAGGAACAAGAAAATTTGGCTGATAAAGCTAGAGGGTATGAGGCAGTTTTAGAAAAAGAACCGGAAAATGAAAGTGCATTACAAGGATTAATTGAAGTGCGTATTCAGCAAGGTGATATTGAAGGGGCACTTCCTCCTTTAGAAAAACTGGCTGATCTCAATCCTGATCAACAGGCTTATCGTATTCTTTTGGCGCAAGCCAAGCAGCAAGTAGGTGATTTAGAAGGGGCTGCGGATGCTTATCGAACGATTTTAGATGATCAACCCGGTGAAACTCGGGCGCTGCAAGGGCTAGTGGATTTATTATTACAGCAAAATCGCCCTGAAGCAGCAATTGGCGAGTTGAAAGATACTTTAGAGTTGGCAGAAAGTAGTGAGCAAGAGATTGATCGCACGGGCGTTAAATTATTGCTAGCGCAGGTCTATGGTCGCACCGAACGCTTTGACGGTGCACTCTCTCTTTATAAAGAAGTGGCTGACACTAATCCAGGGGATTTTCGTCCGGTTTTAGGACAAGCCTTAGTTCAACAACGTCAAGGAAATGAGGAAGCAGCGAAGCCTCTCTATGAAAAAGCCTTTAACCTCGCACCTGCTCAATTTAAAGACCAAATCAAGCAAATGACCCCGCTGTTAACGGACGAAAATACAACGGAACCGCAAGCAGAACCAGAAAATACAACTCAACCTCAAACCGAAGACAATACAATGTCTCAGCCCGAAGCAACTGAGGAGTAACTCTAATTTACTTAAACTGATCTCTTGCTTTCTCAAAGGCTTGATTTAAATCATCCCAAGCTGATTGGAAACCAGATTGAATGTCATCCCAAGCCTCTCCACTCGCTTCTTGTAATTCATGGAGTCGCTGTTGCATCGACTCTTTTTTCTCCTGAAGCTGGTTGATATGCTGATCGAGTTCGGCTTTTCTTTCGGCACTGGCTTGGGATGCTTTAGCTTTTAGTTCATCGATTTTTGAGCCCATTTCTGCCAATTTTTGTTCCATTTCGCCTTTAGTCTTAGGTTCTGACATTGCTTTTTCCTAAATCATTATCATCATTTTCTTTAATATAAATTATAAGACTATCGTCATCGGTCAAAAGATAGAAGGAACAAAGATTAATGCCAAAATTGATACATATCTTTACCAGCACCGATTGGCAATCTTGCTTCATCTTAAAAAGAGTCTTCGTTTAATAAAATTTTATAAATTACCCAATTACTATGCACCGTATTGCAGCAACCCCTGGTGGTTGGAATCCAGACACCGAAGGAGTCGTTTTTATTGAACAAACTCCGGCTCCAATTGTTGTTTTAACAGCAGCAGATACTGATATTCAAATGTTAGCTCGTGCTGTATCTCAACTTTCCCCTAGCTTTCCAGAAGTGCGAGTTGCTAATATTTTGAATTTACAACAAGAGTTAAGTATCGATACATATGCAGAGACGGTTTTAAGTCAAGCAAAAGTCATTATTTTACGACTATTAGGCGGGCGGGCGTATTGGTCATATGGGTTAGAAGTCGTCAAAGAAACAGCAGAAGAAAATGATGCTCTTCTGTTTGTTTTACCTGGAGATGATCGCGCTGATCCAACGTTAATGAGTCACTCAACTGCATCCCTTTCTGCAGTGAATCAATTGTGGCAATATTTTATCGAAGGAGGGGTAGAAAACTGTCGTCATGGTTTACAGTTTGTCGCTGATTTAGGATGTGGTAGAAATTACCAACCGCCAGCTGTCAAACCGGTTCCTCGCGTCGGGGTTTATTCTCCTTCTTTCCTTTCTAACCAGCAAACTGATCAAGGAAGAGTTGCGATTCTCTTTTATCGCGCTCATTATTTAGCTGGCAATACCAGTCCCATTGATTTATTATGTGAGGAATTAAGTCAGCGTAACTTATCTCCAGTCCCCATTTTTGTCTCAGCTTTGAGTCAAGAAGAGGTGCAAGCAGAAGTTTTCAATTACTGTCAAAACATTCAATTAATTCTGAATACGACTAGCTTTTCTTTAGCCAAATTGGGTGATGAACAACAAAGCAGTTTTTGGCAACAATTAAATGTTCCGGTTTTACAAGTCATTTTAAGTGGTGGAACGAAAGAGCAATGGGAAACTGGAATGCAAGGATTAACGCCGCGGGATGTAGCGATGAATGTTGCGCTTCCGGAAGTGGATGGACGAGTGATTACACGAGCAATTTCCTTTAAGTCTTCTCAGCAGTGGAATGAACAATTAGAAACCAATGTTGTTGCTTATGAACCGGTGCGCGATCGCGCTCAGTTTGTTGTAGAATTAGCTCAAAATTGGCTGACCCTTGCTAACACATCAAATGCCGAGAAAAAGGTTGCACTCATTCTTGCCAATTACCCGAATAAAGATGGTCGCCTTGCCAATGGGGTGGGGTTAGATACCCCTGCGAGTTGTGTCGAAATTTTAAAAGCCTTAAAAGCGTCCGGTTATACTATCTCTTCCCTTCCGGAAAGTAGCGATGAATTAATGCAATGGCTAACACAAGGGGTAACCAATGACCCAGAAGGGCGATCTTATCGTCAAGTTAGACAAGCCCTTTCCCAAAAAACGTATCAAGATTATTTTGCAACCCTCCCTCAAGAAACACAGCAAGCGATTAGCCAACGTTGGGGAGAAATAACTGTCGCTTCTTTTCCCATTCCTGGCATTCAGTTGGGGAATATTTTTGTCGGTATCCAGCCCTCTCGTGGCTATGATCGCGACCCGACATTAAACTATCATTCTCCAGATTTAGAACCCACTCCCGAATATTTAGCCTTCTATCATTGGTTACGTCAGGAATTTCAAACCCAAGCCATTATTCATGTGGGAAAACATGGCAATTTAGAATGGCTACCGGGCAAAAGTATTAGCCTCAGCAAGACTTGTTATCCGGAAATTGCCCTGGGGACCATTCCTCATTTTTATCCCTTTATTGTCAATGATCCCGGAGAAGGGTCGCAAGCCAAACGTCGCGCCCATGGCGTTATTTTAGACCACTTGACCCCACCCTTAACTCGCGCGGAACTCTATGGATCATTGCAACAGTTGGAAGGACTAATTGATGAATACTATGAAGCACAAACCCTTGACCCAACCCGATTGCCTTTAATTGCTGATAAGATTGCCGATTTAGTCACTCAAGAGAATCTCCATCAGGACTTTGGGATGACAGAATTTGATCGCGATCGGATCAGTGAATTTTTAACCCTCGCCGATGGTTATCTCTGTGAATTAAAAGAAGCGCAAATCCGAGATGGGTTACATATTTTTGGACAATGTCCGCAAGGGAGGCAACTGCAAGATTTAATCCTGTCCATTGCCCGTTCTCCCGGACAACATCATATCGGAATTACGCGCGCGATCGCGCAAGCCTATAATCTCGATTTTGACCCTCTCACCAGCGACTATTCCCAACCTTTCTCGTTTGATAAACACCAGAGTGCTTTACCGAAAAATTTGTCCACTTGTCGCATTATTGGGGATGCAGTCGCAGAGTTAGAAGCGTATGCAGCGGAACTGATTGCAACTCATATTCTAGACAATCAACCCTTTTCTTCCCTTCCTTCCCTCCTAGAAAAAGAACTCACCTGGATCAAAACCTTTCTGTTCCCCAGGCTGCAAGCAACTCCCAAGGAAATCGAACATTTATTACAAGGATTGGATGGAAATTATATTCCCCCCGGTGCCGCCGGTGCACCCACTCGCGGACGTCCCGATGTCCTCCCCACCGGACGTAACTTCTATTCGGTTGATATCCGAGGAATTCCGACCGAAACCGCTTGGGATGTGGGCAATAAAGCAGCAGAAGCCCTCATTGAGCGTTATACCCAAGATAACGGTGAATATCCCCAATCTCTGGCTATTTCAGTTTGGGGAACCTCTACCATGCGTACCGGCGGTGATGATATCGCGCAAGCCTTTGCCTTAATGGGCGTGAGACCAGTGTGGGATGGCATTTCCCGGCGGGTTGTGGATTTTGAAGTTTTACCCCTCTCAGTCTTACAACGTCCCCGTGTGGATGTCACACTGCGAATCTCTGGCTTTTTCCGAGATGGCTTCCCCAATCTCTTAGATTTATTTAACCAGGTGACAGAAGCGGTTGCGAATCTAGAGGAAACGCCCGAAGCGAATCCCTTAGCTGCCCAAGCGCAAAAAGAAACTGCATACTGGCAACAACAAGGGTTACCCTTAGCAGAAGCACAAGCGCGATCGCGCTACCGTATTTTTGGCTCGAAACCCGGTGCTTATGGGGCGGGCTTACAAGGCTTAATTGAGGCACAAAATTGGCAAACCGATGAAGATTTAGCCCGGGCTTACATTAACTGGAGTAGTTACGCTTATACCCGACAAGGCATCGGTAAAGCAGCCCCAGAAGCCTTTAGACAACGCCTCGAAACCTTACAAATTGTCCTGCATAACCAAGACAACCGCGAACATGATTTACTCGACTCCGACGACTATTACCAATTCCAAGGCGGTTTAACCGCAGCCGTCCGTTCGGTCACGGGGAAAAATCCCCAGACTTATTTTGGGGACAATTCCATTATGGAAAACCCAAAAGTCAGACACTTAAGTGAAGAAATCACCCGCGTTTATCGGTCGCGGGTTGTGAACCCAAAATGGCGAGAAGGGATGATGCGTCATGGTTATAAAGGGGCATTTGAAATTTCAGCGACTGTCGATTATCTCTTCGCTTATGATGCAACAGCACAATGTGTTGAGGATTATATGTACGAAGGAGTTGCCCAAGCTTATCTCCTTGATGAAACCGTGCAACACTTTTTAGAAGACAAAAATCCTTGGGCAATGCGAGATATTGCAGAACGATTATTAGAAGCCCAGCAAAGAGGAATGTGGAACAATGCCTCTCCAGAAACCTTAGACCAGTTGCGAAATCTTCTTCACCAAGCGGAAGGAGTGGTGGAAGAGAAACTTTAAGGATCTCGATTAGCGAGGGAAAGGAAGTGACCGATTGCCTGTTTCCTAATGACTAATGATTAATGGCTAATGACTCATCTTAAGTTGAATTCGATAGAATCGAGACACCTGATCTTGAGGTTAAGAACTGTGAAACAATAGGGTAAGTCTCAATTACCATCAATTTGTTCGCTTGTTTCGGCTTGTGGCTTTATGATGGGGTGTGTGTGGTGTGAAGTGAAGTGAAAGGAATAAGATGACTGCTCAAAGCCAACTTATCTCCGTTAAGGTGTTACGAGGTGCAATTAAACGTAGCGTTGACCCATTTGTCAGTAAGAAAAGATACAAAACAATTGCCCTCGCTGCCAAAGATGGAGAAGTATTCAAACGGTTATTCGATATTTTGTTCTCATCGGCGGTATTAGTTCTCTGTTCTCCGCTTTATTTACTATTAGCAATTTTGATTAAACTGAGTTCATCGGGACCTGTGTTTTATATTCAAGAACGGATTGGTAAAAATTATCAAGCTTTCCGTTGCATTAAATTTAGAACCATGGTTAATAACGCCGATGCCATCATGGATCGTTTAATGCTGGAATATCCAGAATTGCGAGAGGAATATGAAGAGAACTTTAAACTCAAAGACGATCCGCGGGTAACACCGATCGGCAAATTTTTGCGGTATACCAGTCTTGATGAACTACCTCAGTTTTGGAATGTTCTGACAGGGGATATGAGTGTTGTTGGACCTCGTCCTTTGGTTCCAGAAGAACTCTATAAATATGGTCGTCACATTGATAAAATTTTGACGATTCGACCGGGAATTACCGGATTATGGCAAGTGTCTGGACGAAATGACATCCCTTACGAAAGGCGCGTCAATATGGATGTGTACTATGTAAATTTTCGGAACTGGTTACTAGACTTTTGGGTCATTATCAAAACAATTGGTGTTATTCTCTTCCCCCAAGATAACGGTGGCTATTAGACACTAGTTCAAGCTAAGAGTGGCCAGAGTGATGAGGACATTGAATTGCATTTGCGATCAGTCTTGATGGATAAGTGACTGGTCACTTTCTTGGGAAAAAAGGGAAAGATCATAATTACAACTTGTCAAAGGTAAATCATGAAAGATGAGTGAAAGAAAAGTTGCGTTGATCACCGGGATTACCGGTCAAGATGGCTCTTATCTCAGTGAACTCTTACTCGATAAAGGTTATGAAGTGCATGGAATTATCCGTCGCACTTCTACTTTTAATACGGACCGGATCGATCACATTTACGTTGATCCTCACCAAGAAGACGCCCGACTCTTCT
Source organism: uncultured Dactylococcopsis sp. (assembly GCA_964493825.1). Taxonomy (GTDB): domain Bacteria; phylum Cyanobacteriota; class Cyanobacteriia; order Cyanobacteriales; family Rubidibacteraceae; genus Halothece. Next base: position 7,378 of record CAZBPR010000038.1, on the reverse strand, counting down.
TACATTATGGGGATTTAACTGATGGTACAACTTTACGCCGGTTATTAGAAGCGGTACAACCCATCGAAATTTACAACCTAGGTGCGCAATCTCATGTACGGGTGAGTTTTGATTCTCCAGAATATACAGTAGATACCGCTGCAATGGGAACCTTGCGTTTGCTGGAAGCGATCCGTGACTATCAATATCGCACCGGGATTCAAGTGAGATTCTATCAAGCGGGTTCTTCGGAAATGTTTGGGAAAGTCCAAGAAGTGCCGCAGAAAGAAACAACGCCATTTTACCCCCGTAGTCCCTATGCTTGCGCCAAAGTCTATGCCCACTGGCAAACGGTAAATTACCGTGAATCTTATGATTTATTTGCCTGTAATGGGATTCTATTCAACCATGAATCGCCCCGACGAGGAGAAACGTTTGTTACCCGGAAAATTACGCGCGCGATCGCGCGCATTTTAGCCGGACAACAACAATACCTCTATATGGGAAATTTGGACGCAAAACGAGACTGGGGGTATGCCAAAGACTACGTAAAAGCGATGTGGTTAATGCTACAGCAAGACCAACCCGATGATTATGTGGTGGCGACTGGCGAAACACATTCTGTACGAGAGTTCTTAGAACGCGCCTTTGGTTATGTGAATCTTAACTGGGAAGATTATGTCCGCTTTGATGAACGGTATTTACGTCCGGCTGAGGTTGAGCTCTTAATCGGTGATCCAGCGAAAACCAAGGAAAAATTGGCTTGGGAACCTTCCGTTAATTTTGAGCAATTAGTCCGTTTAATGGTCGATGCTGATTTAGAAGCTTTAGGGATGCCTCTCCCCACAGTGGAAGACGGGCAACGCATTCATGATACCGCCTATATTCGCCAAAATATGGGCTCAATGTCTTACTAAGAGTTAGTTTCCTCACCTTGGAGGTGAGGAACGATTTTCATATTTTTTGTGGAGATTAAAGATAGACAATGCTGGATTTAAAAGAGAAACGCATCGTTGTCACCGGTGGTGCTGGTTTTCTTGGTCGTCAGGTCATTGAACAATTGTGTCAAGCCGGGGCGCAGGGAGAAAAAATTACCGTGCCGCGATCGCGCGATCAAGACCTGCGAGATTTTCAAAATTGCCAAAAAGTTGCTGCCGACCAAGATATCATCATCCATCTGGCTGCTCATGTGGGGGGAATTGGTCTCAATCGAGAAAAACCGGCAGAACTCTTCTATGACAATTTAATGATGGGCGCACAGCTCATTCATGCCGCTTATCAAGCTAGCGTCGAGAAATTTGTTTGTGTGGGAACCATCTGTGCTTATCCCAAATTTACCCCTGTTCCCTTCCATGAAGATGACCTTTGGCATGGGTATCCTGAAGAAACCAATGCTCCCTATGGCATTGCGAAAAAAGCCTTGCTGGTTCAACTCCAAGCCTACCGCCAGCAATACGGCTGGAATGGAATCTATCTCCTCCCAGTCAACTTGTATGGACCCGAAGATAACTTCAATCCAGAAAGTTCTCACGTCATCCCGGCTTTGATTCGTAAGGTTCATCAAGCCCAGCAAAAAGGAGAAACCACTCTACCGGTTTGGGGCGATGGCAGTCCCACCCGAGAGTTCCTTTACTCAACCGATGCCGCTCGTGGCATTGTTATGGCAACTCAACATTATGATGATCCTGATCCGGTTAATTTAGGAACGAATGAAGAAGTTCCCATTAAAGACCTCGTGGAACTCATCTGCGAACTCATGGACTTTCAGGGAGAAATTATCTGGGAAACCGATAAACCCAACGGTCAACCTCGTCGTTGTTTAGACACCCAACGGGCTAGAGAGCGCTTTGGCTTCACAGCCCAAACAGAATTCAAACAAGGATTGAAAAATACGATTGATTGGTATCGAGCAAATGCCAACTAAAACATTAACGAAACTGATATCGTCATCTCCAGTCTTGTTGTATCGTTAACTATAAAGAAATTCTGTAAACCAATAAAGAATGATTTTTGCTCAACTAATTTCTAGTCCTGTGATTACAGACTTTATCCCCTTATCTTTACTAGCAACAGCGGAAGAAGAATCGGCTCCAGCGGATGGCAGCTTAATTTTAGCAAGCGTCTTACTGAGCTTAGTCGCGATTTATATCGCCAGTAAAATTGGCGGCGAACTGTGTTCTCGCATTAATTTACCACCGGTACTCGGAGAATTAGTGGGTGGTGTTGTCATTGGGGTTTCTGCTTTAGGGTTGCTCGTGTTTCCCGAAACCGGGGCAACCGCCGACGATTCCTTGATTATGACATTTCTGGCACAAACCACTGATCTCAAACCGGAGACAGCAGAAGCAGTTTTTGAAGCGCAAGGCGAAGTGATCACCATCCTTTCTGAACTGGGGGTGGTGATTTTGCTTTTTGAGATTGGCTTAGAATCCGACTTGAAAGAACTTTTACGAGTGGGTCCCCAAGCAGCAGCAGTTGCAGTGACGGGAGTCGTTGCCCCTTTTGTTGGCGGAACCGCCGGTTTATATTATGGCTTTGGCGTCCCCGCGATTCCGGCAATTTTTGCCGGGGCAGCCTTAACCGCTACCAGTATCGGCATTACGGCAAAAGTTCTCGCAGAATTAGGTCGCTTAAATTCAAAAGAGGGACAAATTATTATTGGGGCAGCAGTGATTGATGATGTTTTGGGCATCATTGTTTTAGCGGTTGTTGCCAGTCTGATCAAAACTGGAAATATTGAAGTCGGCAATATCATCTATTTAGTTATCAGTGCAGGAGCGTTTTTGGTGGGAACAATTCTCGTGGGACGCTTCATTAGTCCTTTCTTAGTGGGAATGGTTAATGAAATGAAAACGCGAGGGGAATTATTGTTAACGTCCCTGGTGTTTGCTTTTGCCCTAGCCTACATTGCCACAGCAATTAATTTGGAAGCCATTTTGGGTGCCTTTGCCGCTGGGCTGGTGTTAGCAGAAACGGAAAAACGCAAAGAACTAGAGGAACAAGTCGTCCCGGTGGCGGATATTTTAGTTCCCGTGTTCTTTGTCTGCGTCGGCGCAAAAACCGACTTAGGAGTTTTAAACCCAGCGGTTCCCAGTAATCGCGAGGGTCTGATCTTAGCAACGTTTCTAATTGTTGTGGCGATTATTGGGAAGGTCATTGCTGGCTTTACCATCTTTGGTCGTCCTGACATTAATAAATTAGCGATTGGTGTGGGTATGATTCCTCGTGGGGAGGTAGGCTTAGTCTTTGCGGGGGTTGGTTCAGCCAGTGGCGCCCTTTCTCCTTCGACCGAAGCTGCCATTATTGTCATGGTAATTTTGACAACATTTTTGGCCCCTCCCTTTTTGCGAGTGGTCTTCCCAGAGGCGGCGGAAACAGAAGCAGAGACCTCAAAACAGGAAGGAAGCTGAAATTACAGAAAGATTGGTCTTGATTAGGATAAACTAATCTGTTAACTGCTACGGTTATTCTATGATGCCTAATCATTAATTTAAGGCGCGATCGCGCGTGTGAGGAGTAGGAGTGGTGAAACAAGCCTCAATATTAATCGGTTCTTTAGTGGCAACTGCATTAACGGCAGCCCCCGCCCATGCAGGAAAGCTCACCTTTTGGCGGTTTAATGAAGATGACAATCGTCTGCTCTTTCAAACCGAAGAAAGAGTTCAACCGCGAGCACAATTGATTTTTAATCCAACCCGAGTGGTGATTGATTTACCGGAGACTGTACTCGGTCATTCCTTGGTAAATCAACCCGTGGGTGGAGCAGTACAGGAAGTCCGCGTGGGTCAGTTTAATCAACAAACGACTCGCTTGGTGGTGGAATTAGCCCCTGGCTATACCGTCGATCCCGAAAAAGTCAAAATTCGAGAACAAAGCCCCCAACGCTGGTCAGTCGAATTACCTCAAGCCCAACGGTCAACGAAACGACAAGTTAGGACATCTTTACCCAATGAACGTTCACTGCCTCGAGAAACGCGGTCTCCCTTATTAGGGGTTCGGAATTCTCAAAGGGGTTCAGCTCAGGATGGCGATCATCCCTACTTTCAAATTACTCGCAGTGGCTTGTTGCTGCGCTTGGACAGTCCCCCCAGTAAGGAGATTGAAGTTGAACGCAGTAAAGACCAAAAACAAATTTCTTTTCGGTTGCCGCAAGTCACACTGCCGGTAGAACTCCCTCCTGTCCTCCCTGTTGGCGATTACGGGATTAGTTATGCTGAATTTAAGTCCCAAGGGAACAATACTGCCGAAGTGACCTTTCATCTCAATGCTGACAGCCCAGATTGGCGAGCGTTTCCAACGGTTACCAGTCGAGGCGGCATTGTTTTCTTACCAGAAGGAGGGATGGGAGCTGTCCGCAATAATCTATCGACTCCGCCGATCCCCCAGTGGGTCAGCAATAACAGCCAACAAACTCAGACCACAATGGTCCAAGCGGTGGATTTAATTGATAACCAGTTGCTGGTACGCGCCAATCGACCGATTACAGGAACCGGCAACTGGAACCGGGTCAGTGGCGTTTATGAAATCACGATTCCTAATGCCAAACTGGCTGAACCCGTTAAAGGACCCCAGTTAACTCGTAATAGCCCAGTTTCCCAAATTCGGGTGCGTCAACAAAATGAAGATACGGTAGTGGTCCAGATCCAGTCCTCACCGGGAGTTCATATTACAGATGGTCTCAATCAACCCAGTGAGAACACACTCGCGATCGCGCTGCGCCAATTACGACAACCTGCTGCCCGTAATTTACCGAATCTTGGCAACCAGAGACGACAACCGCAAACGATCCAAGTGCCTCGCTCCCGACCCACGCCCACTCGATCAGCGCCACCGGTTTCTCGTGGAAACAATCAAGGAGATTTACTCGTCGTCTTAGATCCAGGACACGGCGGTAAAGATCCCGGTGCTGTTGGTATTGGTGGTTTGCAGGAAAAGAATGTCGTTCTCCCAATTTCCCATCATGTTCGCAAAACCTTACAAAGTAACGGTTTACAAGTGAAAATGACCCGATGGGATGATCGCTTTATTAGCTTAGGCGGACGCACTGCAATGGCAAACCGCGAGGATGCCGATTTATTTATCAGCATTCATGCCAATGCCATTAGTATGAGTCGCCCCGATGTCAACGGCACAGAAACTTTCTATTATTCCAGTGGTCGTGCGCTAGCACAAGCGATTCAACGCAACATCATTAGTAAAATAGATATGCGCGATCGCGGTGTGAAAAAAGCAAATTTCTACGTCTTACGCAATTCTGCCATGCCTGCTGTTTTGGTAGAAGTGGGCTTTGTGACCGGGCGGGAAGATGCCCCCCGTCTCGCTGACCCAAACTTCCGGAAGCGCATGGCTGACGCGATCGCCGACGGGATCTTGCAATATGTTCGACAAACTCAATAATAAATCTCATTATCCATCGCGAACCATCCATGAATCTGTTTAAGGGGATTAATTTGTCAACTCATCAACCGTCCCAACAGGAAATTGGGCCTCAACATCCCATTGGCGTCTTTGACAGTGGTTTAGGGGGATTAACTGTTTTACGGGAACTCTATCGACAACTCCCGCAAGAATCACTCCTTTATTTTGCTGATACCGCTCGCCTTCCCTATGGGAGTCGCTCTCACGACGAAATTGTCCAGTTCTGCCGGGAAATTTTACATTGGATGACCGCTCAAGGGGTAAAAATGGTCATCATGGCTTGTAACACGTCTTCTGCCCTTGCCTTAGAAACAGTGCGCTCAGAATTTAATATTCCGATTCTGGGCGTTATTTTACCGGGAGCGCGGGCTGCGGTGGCTGCCGGAAAACGAATTGGGGTGATTGCAACACCGGCAACTGCTACCAGCAACGCCTATCGACAAGCGATCCTGGAAGTTGATCCTCAGGCAAAAGTGTGGCAAGTGAGTTGTCCTGAATTTGTCCCGCTCATTGAGCAAAACCGTCTTAATGATCCCTATGTTCGGGAAGTCGCCCAGAACTATTTAGCTTCTCTACAGGAAAAACAAATTGATACACTCGTGTACGGGTGTACCCACTATCCTTACTTGGCACCAGTGCTCGGGGAGATTCTACCGCGAACGGTTCAATTTATTGACCCGGCTGAGTATGTTGTCAGGGCAACAGAACAAGAACTCGAATTGATGGGGCTAAGACATTTCCATGCCCCAACACCAACCCGTTTTTGTGTCAGTGGCAATCCCGAACAATTTGCTCAACGAGCGCGTCACTGGCTAGGTTGTTCTCCCCTCGTCGAACAAATACAACTGCCCACCCTAATTCATAGTTATCGAGAAATGTCGATTTCCGTAGACTAAACAATCATTAACGATTAAATAATTTTTCTAACTGACGTTGGACCCAAAGGACAGGATTTTTATCTAATTCTTGATAATTTAATAATCCTAATTCTCGCAACTGTTGCTGTTGTTGTGATAATTCTTCTTGCGCTTTTCCTAGCTCGACAACAATTAATTCATATAAGTGGGGTTGCTCTTTCAGTAAAGTTGCAAATCCTTCTTTATTAATCGCAAAGAGCGTCGTTTCTGCTCTTGCTCTAACAGTAACGGTTCGCCGTAAGCCCAACATGAGAGAAAGCTCGCCGATAAACTCTCCAGGGGTTAAAACAGTGGGCGCTTGATTCAATTTTTCCACATAATACTCAACTGAACCGGATAAAACAATATAAAACGTATCACCCGGATCTCCTTCTCGATACAGAATATCCCCTGCTTTAATTCGTTTACGATAACCAATTTCAATCAGCTTTTTCAGCTCAATTTCGGAACAATTTTGAAAATAACTGACTTTTCTTAATAAATCTCGTAACGCCAGAGGACGAGAAGGAGTAACTGTCTTGGCAAGGTGGGGGAAATTAGTCGTATGGGCTTCCTCTTCTCTTGTCTCTTGAGATGGGGGTTCCGGTTGTTCTGGAACCGAACTCATCTCTTGAGGAAAATAAGTTTGATACCAAACCCCAAGGCGAGGCGTTGCTAATTTAATGCCATACTGCCGCAAATTATATTCAATGATAAAGCGTAAAGAGCTTTCAGTGAGGTGTTTTTTATCAATTTCTTCCACCCAAACCCAAAGTTGAAAATTAAGAGAATTATCCCCAAAACCGGTAAAATAAACGGAAGCTGGTTTTTCATAAGAAACCGTTTCTTCCATATAAGCAGAATCTAATAAAATCTCTACCACCAAAACCGTATCACTTTCGTGAGCAACACTCACGTCTACCATGGTCCAACCTTTCGATTGTTGATAGGTCCAGTTAATTACTTGATTTTCGACTAAAAAGCGATTGGGAATAATAACATAGCGACCAACAAGCGTGCGAATGACAGTAGAACGCAGGGAAACTTCGTCAATATAGCCGGTCATACCGCTCCATTCGATAAAA
>CAZBPR010000037.1:242-23805 GCA_964493825.1 uncultured Dactylococcopsis sp. | reverse complement strand
CTACTTGTGATAGCAGGATTTATTTATTCTGGTTTTACTGAAGACAAGGAATTGCCGGAAAAATTAGTCAACATTGCATTAGGTGCTTTAGGTGGTATTGGTGGTTACAAGCTATTTGCAAAGAAAGAATAGCTAATATTTTCAAATCAAGGGAAGTCTTGAAGTAATGCACCAGCGAAAATTGAGTCTTCATCAAAAGTCGTTTCCCTTGCTTCTGCTATTAATTTGGCTAAGCGGTTTCCTGATTGATCGCTTTTGGTTTTGTCTGGATCGGGGGGTTCCCGCTTGGGATCAAGCCGATTACTTAAATGGGGTCATGAACTATTGGCAGGTTTTGCAAACGCCCCAATGGATGGATCCCAATTGGTGGGAACAGCTGTGGCTTCTTTCGTCTAAAATCCCGCCTGGCACTTATATTTTAACGACTCCTTTCCTTGAAATTTTTGGGACGAATGCGGATGCGGCAACCCTCACTTTAAGCGTTTTTAGTGCTCTTTTACTGGTTTCCGTTTATGGCTTAGGGACACAATTATTTAATCCCCAAGTGGGCTTACTAGCGGCTGCGTTTTGCCAAGTTTTGCCGGGTTTATACCGCTATCGCACCGAATTTGTTCTTGATTATCCTGTCAGCGCAATAGTGACCTTTGGGTTTTTGAGTTTGACCTTATGGAAACAATCGGCGTGCGATGTGAGACAACCTCGTCTTCAGCGTTGGTTATGGGCACTTGTCGTGGGCTTTGCCTTGGGCATAGGCTTAATGATTAAGCAAACGGTTGTGTTGTTTCTTTTGGTCCCAATTGTCTGGTTATTACTGGTAACCCTGTGGCAACGAAAATGGCAAAATTTAAGTCAATTTTTGCTGGGGTTTTTGACTGCTTTCTTGATTTTTTTTCCTTGGTATCGAACCAATTGGTTACTGATTTTAACTTCTGGTAAACGAGCAACGGTTGACTCTGCAATTGCGGAAGGCGATCCGGCTTTAAATACCCTTGATGCATGGGTTTATTATGGCAAAGTTTTACCTTATTTATTGTCTTGGCCGCTCTTAATTATTCCACTGGTTTGTTTTTTGATTTATGGAATGCTGTGGTTAATTCGACAAAATCGTTGGCAAGAAAAACAATTCACAGCCATTTATTGGTTAGGAATTTTTTTAATTGGCGGTTATGTTCTTAGTTCTCTTAATTTGAATAAAGATGCTCGTTATATCTTACCGCTTTTACCCGTTTTATCGTTGATCATTGCCCAAGGATTCTTTTTAGTGGATCGCAAATGGCGTTCTCAACTGATGATGGGCAGTTTGGGATTAGGATTTATTCTGATGATTTTGAACTTATTTCCCTTAGGTGGAGAACTGATCACTCAATACCTGAGTCCCAGAGTGCAGCATTATCCTGAGGTGGGAAAAGACTATCCGCATGAAGAAGTGATTGCAGAAATTCTGGAAAGTAACCCTTATTTAAGAAGTACATTAGGGGTCTTACCTTCAACTCCAATTATTAATCAACATAACTTTTCTTTTTATGGCGCACAAGCTAATTTTCAGGTTTACGGTCGGCAAGTGGGAGTCGAGGAAAGTAATATTGAACAAGATGCGCGATCGCTGCCTTGGTTTATTACAAAAACCGGAGAACAAGGATCAATTCCTCCCGCACAAAAATTAATTACTGAACGCATCGAAACCGGTGAAGATTTTAGCTTAAAAGAAACGTGGCAATTACCGGATGAAAGCGTTCTCAAGCTGTATCAACAGAATAATCAAACGGTTGCTGTTACGCCCATTCAAAATATTCCTTCCAAGGTACAATTAACTGCGGTCGAGGTTCCCGAGACTATTCCCTCGGGGGGTCCTATTCCAGTCAATTATACGTGGGAAGGACGTTGGGAAGCATTGCAGCCTGGCATTGTCCTTTTAACTTGGGAAGGAGAAGAGGATGTTTGGTTGCACGATCATGGCATTGCCATGGGACGTTTAGCCAGGAATTTAGAGGTTGAAGGTGGGTTTCAAGTTAGAGAAAATACAGCGATGTTAGTTCCGCCTGAAACGAAGCCAGGCAACTATACCCTCCGCGCGAGATATCTAAACCGAGAAACCGGAGAAACTTATCCGCTACAAACACCAGCCATCTCAGTCACGGTTGATCCAAATGCAACTCCGCCATCCGCACCGGAATTAGACTTAATCACTCAATTACGAACCGCAGCGGTTACGCTTCCGCAAGGAGAATCTGCCTTAGAAGAGATTTTTGCCCAAACCGGACGGATTAATCAATATGATCCCCGGCAAGACTATTTAGCACAAACAGAGATCGCACTGAAATACCGCCTGCAACAGGAGGAAGAACGATTAGACTGGCTTTACCCTTTAGCCCTTGCCGAAGTGTTACAACGAGATGCAGAAGGCGCGATCGCGCAGTTCCAAAAAATTACGCAACTTGACTCCCAAAACCCCTATGCCTATGCTTATCTTGGCTTTGTTTATCTGTATAGCTGGCAACCGAACGCTGCAGAAACTGCCCTTGCCACCGCTCTCAATCTTAACCCCAATCTTGACGTTCTCCATATGCTCGATGGCATTGCTGCCCTCATGCAAGGCAACTTGATCAAAGCCTATCAGAAGTTGACATAATATCAAATGGGTCAATTTTCACGATAGTATTGATCGGGGGTGAGGCTTCGGCGGTTAGACTGCGGCGAGCTCAGTCGAACGCTCAGCCGAACGGGGGAGACAAGGGGACACTATGAACAAACAACAAATCATCAATCATCAAATCAATGTCCGATCTCTACGTTTCTTGGTCAGAATATTATCAAACCATTGAACAACTGGCGATTCAGATTGATCACTCCGGTTGGCAGTTTAACCAAATTGTTTGTATTGCCAAGGGTGGGTTGCGCGTTGGCGATATCTTTTCCCGGCTGTTTAAACAACCTCTAGCGATTATGTCTGCTTCCTCCTATGGTGGGGAAAAAAATCAAATCCGAGGAGAAATTAAACTCTCGCGACATCTGGCGATGACCACGCCACAGTTGGGCAATCAAGTATTAGTAGTCGATGATTTAGTCGATTCAGGAGTGAGTCTGCGAGTGACGATTGATTGGCTAAAAAAACATTATCAAGCAGAGATTCAGGAACTCCGGAGTGCTGTTTTGTGGCGCAAAGATTGTTCCGTGATTATTCCCGATTACTATGTTCATTATCTCCCTGATAATCCTTGGATTCATCAGCCATTTGAAAGTTATGAACAAATGAGCGTTCAGGATTTAGCCACCCGCTCAGCTACCGATTATAAATAACGCTGCAGCCAATCGAGATTAAAAATCGCCTGATAGATGCGATTCTTTACTTTTAGTTCTCCTTCCTCCTTTTCCACCAACCCTGACAGCAACAACACCTGTTCTTCTGGCGTATCCGTACTCGGCATTTTTCCCGCCTCCCAAATCTGTTGATACACCCTCAATAGTTGCCCAGTGGGGATTGAGGAATGAAGCACGCGATCGCGCACTGTTCTCAAATGTTCCGGTTCATCTTGGGTTTCCCAATTTTGAATAATCTTGGTTTGCACTAAGTTTTCTACCCATTGCGCTTCCTCATTGATGGGAATGGTCTCATGGCTTTGGCGAATTAACCGACAGATTTTTTGCGTTAGAAATGGCTGCCCATTTGTCCAAGACAACACTTCTCGTAACAAGGTTTGTTGATAATCAATTTTCTGAGTTAATCCTTGGAGTAAAGGTTGTGCTTCATGTTTTTTAAACCCATTGAGGGTAATTCCCTGACCTAAATTGAAGGGAGTTTGTTGGTAATCCGTAATTAAATTGGACGGTGTGGCAACACCGAGTAAAACAAAGCTCAAGCGTTGATATTCCGGTTTTAGGCTACGTTGATTATAGCAAGCCCGAATCAGAGCAAAAAAGTCATTGACCGAAAAGTCTAGACTAAGAACACAATCAATTTCATCAATAAAGATGACAATATTCTGCTTCGCTTTTTTCTCGGGAACACCGACATAGGTTAATAAAATTTCTTCGATAAAATTACTAAACCGTTGTATCGGAGAAAGTCCTGTTTGTTCATTCCACCACTTTTTGAAATTAACGGTTCGCAATAATTGAAAATTTTTCCACAATTCTACGGCTAAGCCTTTATACCATTGATGGGGGGTTACTTCATCATTCCCAATGCGAGTTAAATCAACTGATGCACAACAGAATCCTTCCTTACGCAAATGATCCATCATCTGAATCATCAAACTCGATTTCCCCATTTGTCGCGGATTGAGAAGATAGCAAAACTCTCCTTGCTTTAAGGCTTGGTAAAGATAGCGATCCGCCGAACGTACGACATAAGTGGGTGCATCTAATGGTAAACTTCCTCCCACCTGATACTGGTAATCAGAGAACTCTTGTTCACGTTTGAGGAGACGATTTTCAAATTTGAGTTCGGTTTGAGTTGCTTGCAAAACTTCTAACGTATCAGACAGATTTTGTGTTCGTTCTTGTACTTTCTGTTCTAGGTTACGATTCGACTCAGCTAACTCAAATTTTGCTCGTTCTAAGTCCATATTCAGTGCTTCCATCTCTTGATAAAGCACCGCATTTTTCAAGGAAATAGCCGCCTGAGAAGCAAGAATTTTAATAATTTCTAAGCGCTCATCGGTAAAGACATTTGTCATGAGCTTATTTTCTAGATAAATTAAGCCGAGAAATTCCCCTTGATTCAAAATGGGAACACATAAAATAGATTGACATTGATTTTGAGTAATATAAGGATCTTGATTAAAGAGTTCTTCAGTTAGTGTTTCATTGAGAGTGACAATCTCTTGTGTTCTTGCCACATAATTGATCACAGATAGAGGGAGTTGCTGACTATCAGAAACTGGTATAGATTGAGCAACAGTAATTTCTTTATTTAAATTTTGAGCTTCTATCAATAATTCTCCTTCTTTTTCGAGGATTAAATAACCGAGTTCTGCACCAGCACTTTCTACAATAATTGCAATTAGTTTACCGAGAAGATTATCTAAAACAATTTGAGAAGCTAGTGTTTGATGGGCTTTAAGAATTGTCATTAAGTCTAAATTTTCAGCAAAGTGATTGTCAGTTATTGTATTGACTTTTTGTGAAAAAGGAGTACTATTCTCTAATAAATCAGGATATGTTGCTTCTAGATGTTGAACTTTTACATATGCCCCCCAACGCTGGTAAGCAGAATGTGCTTGAGTTAAATAGGTTTGGGCAATCATGTCTCGACCCAGCTTTAAGTAGAATTGTCCCGCTAGTTCATTAGCTAAAGCAACGTGTTGCAGATAACCATTATTGTTAGCCCCTTTAATAGCGCGATCATAATATTCCATTGCTGTTAATGGATCGTCTAATACTCTTGCTTTCTCTGCTTCTATCAAGTCGTAGCGATGCTGACAATTCATAGGGGCATGATGTGCCCAAATTGCCATTGTCTTTTGTTGTTCTGTTACTTGTTTTAATCTTTCTTGTCCTAACGGATTGTCCGTATATTCCGCTAGTAGTGCCAGGGAATAATATAGATTATATTCGACAAAAACAACTTGGCTTTTAAGAATAGCAGGAAAAGATATGTTGAAGAATTCAAGTGCTTCCTTGGGTTTGCCAAAGATATAATGAAGAAATCCTTTATAAATATAAAATTGAGATAAGAATGCAAAATTTTTATTTTGCTTCATCTGTTTAATAATCTCTGACTCCCTAATAAAATCCCCATCTAAAATTAAATTTGAGTTACTTTTTTGGTAAAGATTAGCAATAAATTGGGCAACGGTTAAAGGATGAATACTTCGACTTTGTTCCTTTTTATTAATTGATTGAAAATATAAACAATATTGATTTAAAACTTCTTCTAAATTAGAACCTTTAAAGAAGAGATATTCACAATAAAAGGTGGTTGCCCATAAATAAAATTCTTTATCATTATCATTATTTTTTAATGCCTTTTGATAAGTATAAAATATCTTATCGACAACTTGGTTAAGATGATTTTTACGATGATCAACATTGACATAAAAGTATAGTTGAAGTTTATTCAGTATTGATTGATCATTGAATTGATCTAATAAATTAAATGCTAATTGACTTAAGTTATAAGCTAAGTCGATTTGTAACTGTCCTACAAGTAAACAACTATATAGAATATAAGCCGAAATAGATAATGGAGAAATTCCATGCTTTTGAGATAGATCAAGCATGGTATATATAATGGGTTGTATAAGAGAGCTATTATTAAAAGCAGCCGGTAGCCACATTACATATAAAATATTCAATGCGAGTAAGGAGACTCGATTGGTGTTTTTGGGCAAGTTAGAAATGTTGTCTAAGTCAAATGCTTCAGGAGGTGCATTGATCAAATTAACGCCTAAAGAATTGAGAGCAGCTTCTCCCTCATTAAGTACAGTTACAGATTTATCTTTATCACGATAAATATAGATTTCAACTGCCATAAATTGAACCGCATCAAAGCTATTTTTACTCTGAAATTTACCAATTTTACAGAGTTCCATAGCTGTTTGAAAATGACTATTGACATATTCAATTTCAGCGCTTTTTAGATAGATTTCATGAGTCAATTGATATTGATTTTCCCAACTGTTTTGTTCTAGTAATTGACGAGAAACTTTTAAATAATAACTAGCAAATTCATAGGAAACTACTGATTTAGATTCAGTTGCTGCTTTAAGATTTAGCTTGATTAAAAAATATTTTTCATCTGGAAAACTTAGTAATTTTACTCCTAAGTTAAGTTGATTGACAATTGTGAAAAGATTTTCATCTTGCGCTTCTGGTGTGAAATAATCTAGAAAAAGTTTACCAATATGGAGGTGTATTTCTTCTTTTTTGTCTTCTGGAGTTAGAGAATAAGCAGCTTGTTGGATGCGATCATGCAAAAATTTGTACTCAGCTCTTTTATAGAAAGAAATTGTCTCTGTTGCAGTTTCTTTGGCAGAAATCCGATCAAGATCTGCCTGAGTAATAATTAAACCTCTATATAAAGCTGACCATAATTGTTCTGTTGTGAGACATAGTGACTGTTCACTAATAATGGCGAGAACTTCTAAGCTAAATTGCTTTCCTAAACACGATGCTAACTTCAGTAAATTTTGAGTTTCTTGAGGTAATTTTTGGAGCTGTTTGACTAACAGTTCGAGAATACTATCATCTGTAAAAATCACTCCTTGAATTTCTTCTAAATCCCAACACCATTGTTCGTGCTGTGCATCGTAGAAAATCAAATTTTCTTGATCAATTTTTTTTAATATTTGGGTAATAAAAAGGGGATTCCCTTGCGTTTTTTGATAAATAACATTACTGAGTTCTTGGACTACATCGGTATCCGCTTTTGCTTGTAAGGTATCATGAACTAACTCAGTTACATTTTCAATTGTTAAAGGTTGAACCTGAATTTGCTCAATAGGTGTTTCTGTTGCCTGAATTTGATCCCAAATTTTAATGAGAGGATGAGTGATATCTACTTCTTGATCGCGATAAGCCCCAATCAGTAAGAAATAAGATTGAGTTGCCTCCTGATTGAATAAGTTTTGTATAAGCTGTAATGACTCTAAATTAGCCCACTGTAAGTCATCAAAAAACATCACTAACGGATGTTCCGGTTGACAAAATACTTGCAGAAATTGATTAACAACTTGATAGAAACGATTTTGTGCAGCAGTTTCAGAAAGAGAGGGAACGGCAGGCTGTTCACCAATTAATAATTCCAGTTCTGGAATCAAATCAATGAGGATTTGACCATTATTCCCTAAAGCCTCTTGTAAACGAGTCTGCCAATATTGCAGTTGCGTTGGGGTTTCTGTTAATAACTGCTGAATTAAATGGTGGAGGGCTTCGATAATTGCTGCATAAGGGGTATCTCGTTGCAATTGGTCAAATTTACCACTAATAAAATATCCTTTTGCTTTAACTAGTGGTTTGTAAATTTCCCTGACAATAAAGGTTTTACCAATTCCTGGATCACCCGCAAGAAGAACCAGTGCCGTGCTACCTTGGCAAATGTTGTGAAAGTGATGGAGTAAGGTTTGTACTTGTGGATCGCGTCCATAAAGTTCTTGTGGCAAAATGAGAGAGGAGGCGCGATCGCGCTGTCCTAAACTAAAAGATGCAACGGTTCCTTGTTGTTGATATTGTTGGGCGCAATAATCTAAGTCATGCTTTAACCCCTGTGCAGTTTGATATCTATCTTCGGCTCGTTTTGCTAATAGTTTTAGAATTAAATGAGAAACCCCTAAAGGAATGGTTGGACAGAAGTCATGAGGGGCGTTTGGGGATTCTGCCAAATGGCTATGAATTAATGCTAATGGATCCGTACTGGTAAACGGCAGTTGTCCGGTTAGCATTTCATAAAACGTGATACCCAAAGCATATAAATCGCTGCGATGATCGAGATACCGATTCATTCTCCCGGTTTGTTCGGGTGACATATAGGCAAGGGTTCCTGCCATGACCTGATGATTTTGTAAGGGGGGATATTCAAGTGGTAAGCGAGTGGCAATGTCAAAGTGAGAGAGTTTAACTTGCTGTGTTTTAGGATTAATGATGATATGACTGGGTTTAATATGTTTGTGGATAATGGGAATAGCGTGTAATTGGCTTAAGGTGTTAGCCAAGTGACTCCCAAGGGTGAAAAATTCTGGAAGAGACATTTGATGCGTGGCAAGGTATGTAGAGAGCGGATAGCCACCAAAGTCTTCTAAAATGAGAGCAAAACCATTACCATCCGGTTCAAGGTTATAGGCTTTAACCATACCCGGGCAACCTAAACTCTGGCTGATCTCATATTCATGCTGAAGGCGCTTGATCTCTTGTGGCTTGGGGATTGCTGACTGGAGACGCTTGATCAGGACGGATTGACCATCACTATTTCGGATCCCGCGATAAAGAATAGTTTTCTGATGTTGCGCGATCATTTCTTGAATGATGTATTCTGAGAGCATAAATTATGATGATTGACTGGGAAACTTGAAATTGGGAATCGTCGATTAGAGATAGGACTTGACCCAATCGTGATTAAAAATAGTCTGATAGATCCGATTTTTGACTTGCAGATAGCCCTCTTCTTTTTCAACTAAACCGGATAGTAATAACACTTGTTCTTCAGGTGTATCAGAATTCTGAATGTGACCCTGATCTAAAATTTGTTGATAAAGTTGTAAGCTTTCCTGTACAGGAACAAAGGAATGAAGTACGCGATCGCGCACCGTTCTCAAATGTTCCGGTTCATCTTGGGTTTCCCAATTTTGAATAATCTTAGTTTGCACTAAATTTTCCACCCATTCCGCTTCCTGCTGCTGGGGAATCGTCTCTGAACTCTGACGAATCAAGCGACAAATTTTCTGCGTCAAAAACGGCTGTCCGTTTGTCCAAGACAACACCTCTCGCAACAGCATTTGTGGGTGATCAACTTTTTGGCTTAACCCCTGTAACAAGGGCTGCGCTTCATGTTGCTTAAAACCTTTAAGAGTAATCTCTTGACCCAAATTAAACGGCGTTCTTTGGTAATCCCGAATTAAGTCGGAAGGGGTTGCTACCCCTAAGAGAACAAAGCTTAACCGTTGATACTCTGGTTTAAGACTGCGTTGATTGTAGCAGGCGCGAATCAGGGCAAAAAAGTCATTGACCGAAAAGTCTAAACTCAGCACACAATCAATTTCATCGATAAAGATGACAATATTTTTCTCTGAGTTGTCCTCTTCCACTCCCACATGAGGTAAAATCACTTCCTCGAGAAACTGGCTAAACCGCTGTACCGGTGAGAGATCGATTTGTTCATTCCACCAGTGTTTCAAATTCACTGTCCGTAACAGCCCAAAATTTTTCCATAACTCGACGGCTAACCCTTTGTACCATTGACTAGGCGTTACTTCATCACTGCCAATGCGGGTTAAATCGATAGACGCACAACAGAAGCCTTCTTTGCGCAGATGGTGCATCATCTGAATCATTAAGCTGGATTTTCCCATTTGTCGGGGATTGAGAATGTAACAGAACTCTCCTTGTTTTAAGGCTTTGTAGAGATAGCGATCAGCCGAACGCACCACATAAGTCGGTGCATCCATCGGTAAACTTCCTCCCACTTGATACTCGTAACTCGAAAAGTCAGCTTCACTTTTCAGGAGACGGTTTTCAAACTTGAGTTCAGCTTGGGTCGCCTTTAAGACTTCTAGGGTTTCTGAGAGGCTTTGAGTGCGTTCTTGTACTTTTTGTTCTAAGTTTCGATTTGATTCTGCCAAGGCGATTTTGGTTTGTTCTAAATCAGTATTGAGGGCTTTCATTTCTTCATACAGGACAGCATTTTTGAGGGAAATGGCAGCCTGAGAAGAGAGAATATTAATCACTTCTAGACGTTCGTTTGTGAAAGAGTCAGTGGTTAAATTATTTTCTAAATAGATTAAACCTAACAGTTCTCCTTGATTAATAATGGGAGTACATAAAATCGATTGACACTGATTTTTAATGATATAAGGATCCTGCCTAAACAGTTCTGCGCTAGTCGCTTGATTTAAGATAATATGTTCTTGTGTTCTCGCGACATAGTTAAGAATCGAAAGCGGAACTCCTTTACGATCAGTTGCTGGTACTAATTTCAAAACGTTGATCGTATCTCCTTTGGCTTCTGCTGCCATTAATAATTGATTATTTTTTTGCAAGATAATATAACCAATTTGTGCGCCAGCATTTTCAATAACGATTTGAATTAAAGTTCCGAGTAATTGATCTAAGATCAGTTCTGAGGCTAGGGTTTGTGATGCTTTAATAATACTTTTTAAATCAATCTCTTCCGAATCACTACTGGTTATGGAATTATCAACCGCTGACTTTGTGGTTTTTGTCTGCGTCAGAGTCGCTGAGAGGTAAAACTCAGGATATCGTAATTGTAAATCTTTTAACTTTGCGATTGCCCCCCAGCGATGATAAGCATAATCGGCTTCTGCAAGATAAGTTTTGGCAATTTTTTCGTGACCTAATTCGAGATAAAATTGTCCGGCGAGTTCATTTCCAAGAGCAACATACTGAATATATTGGTTTTCTTTTGCTTGCGCGATCGCGCGATCATATAATTTCATAGCGGTTAAAGCCTCTCCGGAAACTCGGGCTTTTTCTGCTTCCACTAAGTCGTAACGATATTGGAAATTCATCGGCGCATGATGCGCCCAAATCGCCATCGCTTTTTGATTTTGAATCACCTGCTGTTGGTCTTCTGTCTGGATTTGCTCTCCTGTTCCATAATCATATTGACCTAAGAGGGCAAGGGAATAAAAGAGATTATGTTCAGTAAAAATAACTTGTGCATCCACAAATCCTGAGTTTTCTAAAGCAAGGCGACTATAGTGAATCGCGGCTTGAAACGACTTTGATAAATAGGATAGAAAAGCTTTATAATAATAGAGATTAAATAAAAGAATTTTATTGTTAATTTTCGATAAATACTCAATGGTTTCTGTTTCTGAAATAAATTCTCCAGTTAATTCTGTTTTCAAGGAACTATTGGTTAGCAAATTAGCCACCATTTGTGTGGTAATACTAGTCAAATAGAATTGATGTTCTTGGTGGGCATCAGCGATAAATTCTAAATATTTTTTCTGGGTTTCATGAACTTCAGATAAAGGTCTGCCAACACAAAATAAATGCTCACAATAAAAGTTAGCATTATGACAAGCAAATTCAATATCACCGACATCTAAAGCTTCTTGGATGGAAGCCAATAAAGGTTCTAATGTTGACTTAATATGTTGTTTTTTATAAATTAAATTAATATAAGCTGCAACCTTAACTTGTGGTGCAACCACTTTTGCATCTAATTTCTCAACAATTTTGAGTGCAAATACTCCTAATTGATACCCTAAATCAATGTTGAGATCCGCTCCCCAAGCACAAGTATTCCCATAAATAGAATAGGCATAAGGCGTTGCCAAGGAATTTCCATACCGTTGTGACAGATCAAGCATGGTATAAAGAATAGGAAGCGCGATCGCGCTTTGAGCAAAGCAAGCTGGGGCATAAATTAAATTTAAAATTTCCATTGCAATGAGCATTGTCGGATCGCTCATCACCGGGAGATTTTCTAACTCTCTTAATTCTAAATTGTCCGGTGGAGATTCAGTGAGTCTAATCCCTAAGGTATCCAGGGCGGTTTGACCTTTTTCTAAGGTCAGACCTAACTCACCTTTAGCTAAATGAACTTTGATGATTTCTTTAAGAAAACGCGATTGATCGAGTGTATTCTTTACTTTTTTTATCCCCTGTTCAGCCAGTTGAGCGGCAATTTCCAAATCACCTTTTAAATAACTAACTTCAGCCTTTTCTAAGTGAATCGCTAAGGTCAAATTATACTGTTCATTCCAACAATTAGGTTTGAGTAATGAATTAGCAATGTCTAGATAATTAAGAGCAAGCTGATACGCATTTGCTGCTTTCGCTTTTTTCCCTGCCTTTAAATTGAGTTGTGCCAGCTCTTCTTTTGCGATTTCATTAGTTAATAAATTCCGTCCTAAATTGAATTGATTAACCAGTATGAAAAGATTATTTTCTTGTTCAACTGCAGTCATTTTTTGTTGTAGCAGTTGACCAATGCGGAGGTGAGTGACTTGTTTTTCTACTTCTGGAATAAGAGCGTAAGCGGCTTGTTGAATTCGATCATGAAGAAATTTATACTCAACATTTTCCCCATAAAAATCGGACTGGGGTAAAATCAAACCTGCTTGCAGTGCTGGCCATAAATATTCAGTCAGAGTTGCAGTAGATTGTTCACTCACTACCTTTAAAACCGATAGACTAAACGGATTACCAATACAAGCAGCCAGTTGAAGCAGATGTTGACTTGCAGTGGGTAACTTTTGCAGTTTTCTAATTAGGAGATTGACTAAATTTCCATCTGCAATCCCCACCCGTTGAATTTCATTTAAATCCCAAGACCAGCGATCGCACTGAATATCATAAGTGAATAACTTTTCTTCATCGAGAGTTTTCAACAGTTGGATGATAAAAAATGGATTTCCTTGAGTTTTTTGAGTAATAATTTCACTTAATGCGGTTAGAGCAGCAACATCAGCTTTGTGTTGTAGGGTATCACTGACAAATTGCTGCACCTGATCCAGACTTAACGAATGCACCGTAATTTCCTGAACTTTTGTGGTTGGTTCAGCTTCCATTTGATTGAGGAAATTCAATAGCGGGTGGCTTCCCCTCACTTCATGATCTCGATAACCCCCAATCACTAACAAATACTGATTTTTCTTTTCGCTAAGAAGATACTGTAATAATTGCAAAGAAGGCAGATCGACCCACTGCAAGTCATCGAGAAACAAAACTAAAGGATGTTCTGGCTGACAAAAGACGCTAAGAAAGTTTTGAAAGACTCGATAAAAGCGATTTTTCGCTGCACTACCCCTTAAGGGAGTCACTGATGGCTGTTGACCAATGATGAGTTCTACTTCCGGAATCAGATCAATAATGACTTGACCATTCCCCCCAAAAGCGGTTTTGAGTTTCTCTTGCCAAGCTTGAAGTTCCGTTGGATCGGCGGTGAGTAACTGACGGATTAAATCTTGAAACGCCTGAATAATGCCATCGTAAGGGGTATCCGGTTTGAGTTGGTCAAATTTACCGCGAATAAAATAACTGCGAGTGCGAGTAATAGAAGGTTGCACTTCTTGGACAATGGATGTTTTACCCATTCCGGCATAACCCGACACTAAAACTAAAGCGCGGTTTCCTGCTGTGACATCGTCAAATGTATCAAGCAGGGTTTGCACTTCGGTTTCTCGCCCATAGAGTTTTTGGGGAATCAGGAGGTTGACAGCGCGATCGCGCTGGGCAATGATAAAAGGTTCAATGCGACCTTGCCTTTCTAACTGATGAAAACAATGTTCTAGATCAAATTTCAATCCCGCAGCACTTTGATAGCGTTCTTCCGCTTTTTTGGCGAGTAGCTTGAGAATAATCTGTTGTAGCGGTTCGGGAATTAAACTCTCATTGGGAAACTGAGGCGATTTGGCCAGATGAGCATAAATTAAGGCTAACGGGTCATGACTGACAAACGGTAACCTTCCGGTCAGCATTTCATATAAAGTAACGCCCAAAGCATATAAATCGCTGCGATAGTCCAGATAACGGTTCATTCTCCCCGTTTGTTCCGGTGAGAGATAAGCCAGGGTTCCCGCAATCAAATTCGGATGTTGAAGGGCAGGATATTGAAACGGTAACTGAGTGGAAAGATTAAAATCGGTCAGTTTAACCGTTTTCGTCTCCGGATGAATGATGATATTACTCGGTTTGACATCCTTATGAATAATTGGAACTTGATGCAGTTGGTCTAGAATATCGGTTAAAGGTAGGGCAATCTCAAAAAACTCAGTGAGAGAAAGGGGATGAGTGGTGAGATAGTCAGAGAGGGCTTGACCGCCAAAATCTTCGAGGATGAGGGCAAAACGATTCCCATCGGGTTCTAACGCATAGGATCGAACGACTCCTGAAACATCCAGATTTTTCGTCATCTCATATTCGTGCTGGAGACGCTGAATGTCTTGAAGATTCGGATTTTCTGCTTTGAGACGCTTGATAATCACCGGTTGACCATCAGCGTCTCGTTGACCCCGAACAATAATCGTTTTCGAGCGTTCTGTAATTGTTTCCGTAATCGTATAGCCGGAAATCATGATTGCATTCAGAAAAATTTAGGATGGGAAGTGGGGAAAGATGGCTTGCTCAAATAATTCCCTAATCTTGGGATCGCATTGTTGAGTAAGAATTGGCTCATAATCTAAAGCCACGGGAATATTATAATTGGCGTCTCGCTTGCCAATGGTGGGCAGCCAAGTGGTGTGTAAGCTAAACCCAAACTTGAGAGCGGGATGAAAAAGCTTGCAAATCGGACCTTGCTCTAACTTTTCCGCATCAAAGACCCAAAATTCACTTCTTTCTGGGGTAAAGACGGTACAAACTAAATAACCGGTCTTGGAATCTTCGGTAAAGCCTTCTTGATTGGGAAGCCACTTGGGAATAAATTGTGGGGAACTGCCCATACAACCAGATGGAAATTGATACTGATCCGCAATCACCATGTCACTGGTCTGAACCCGAAACAGACAAGCGGGAATTCCTTCTTTTCCTAATGCTAGAACCTCGCGCATGGGAATGGCTCGATATTTGTAATCTCGGAAGATTTCCACATTGTAATGCGTCATCAGTTCTTCCCAAAGACCAAAGCAATACCAATAAATATTCTCTAACCGAGCAGGGGGTTCTCCAGAGGACAGCCGATCCAGATAAGCATATAACCCCGGTCCCCAAGTATAGGGGGTTTCTTTGATAATTTGCGATGCAATGACTGATCCCTTGTTCCCATCAATGACATAACGTCCTAAACGACTAATATCCATGCCATTCACTTCCATCCCATAAACTCGCGGTGGGCTAAAAGGATGATTCCCGTAAGGAGAGCGATCAAATTGACGAATCCAATCTGCCACATCCCAAGCACAGATATGAGCGATGTGCAGGGTAATTTTTCCATCTGGGTTTTCGTAATCAGCCAGAAAGTGCGCTGCTTCTAGGGGAATGGTGACTTTTTTCGCCACTACTTGTACTTCGGGGTCGCCTAACGGCACTTGTTGACCGTTTTTTAAGTCACCTCGAGAGACTAAATAAATGACTGCATCCGGATATTGGGGTTGACCTAGGATTTCTCGGAGGGTTTCTTCTAATGGTTTGTTCTCAGGAAACGGATGATTAAACAGTTGTTCCACCCCAGTCACAAAAGAGGTATCCATCAAGATGACATAATTTTGAGTGACCGCAATTTGGTGAATGGTTTGCTTAATTATTACGGGTGAACCATCGCTTAATACCAGTTTCCAGCGTTCGAGATGACCGTCTCCTTGCCAACGGATCAAATAGACAAAATCTTTCAGTTTAATGCCAGAAATGTTTTCAATGAGATCAATGCCATAGTCAATCCACCGCTGAGAGAGTTGCCAACTGGTCTGCAAGAGTTGTTTGACTAAATCCGCTGCATAAAATCCCGCGATCGCGCTGATGAACTCATCGATTTCTTCCGGTAACTCCCCGAGTTCACTGAAGAAAGGAATCCCCTTTAAAAAGTTTTCCAGAGAACGACTATAATTGACCGTAAACATCTCCCCTGTCTTGCCATCAAAGGTGGGATGAGCACTGCTGAGAAAAGGCTGAAATGGGGCATTAAACCAATTGAGTTCCGGTTTCCACTCCGAATTTGCCCCGACTGGCGTGACTGTTTCTAAGGTTTCTGTATCGACTTCATAGGGACGACCGCCATCATAAGTTACGAGCAAACGTTGCGGTGATGTATTTGAAAACGGCATCGGTAAAAACGCCGTGTTTAACTGATTGCGGAAGCCCAACGGGGAAGAAAAGCGAATAATCCCACGATTGCGAAACCCATATTCACTATAAGGCGTTCCCGGTCGTGTCGCGACATCAGCGTAATAATCAGGGGGCGTGACCAGTTTCGTTTTCGCATTGACCTGACCCTCTCCTAAAAAATCCAGTCGGTAAATCATCCCATCGCCATTGAGAACAGAATCCCCTTCTGGATAAGGCAGCCCCCCGGAATTAACAGATCCGACAGGCGCGACCATAAAAAAATGACCCCGGAGGTCGGTGGGAAGTTGCCCTGCAACGATTTCTAGTGATAAATCGCTGAGTTCGCAACGGCTGGCACGTAAGATCGATGCAGGAATAAGAACTGACGCTTGTGAGCTTTGATCACTCATGGTTTTTTTGAATAATAGTGTTTTAAGGTTTGCTGAAAATATTGTTGATAGAGGGGAACTCTGGAAAACGCGCGATCGCCGTTCAAGTTGATTAACCCCATACTGTAGAGTTTGTAAGCGAGAGTGGGATCCAGGGAAACCGGTTCGGGAGAATTCATAACGGCAAAACAAGCCTGGGCTAACGCTGGCTGTTCTTGCAATCTGGCTTGATGACGACGTAAGTGAGCCGCGTAAATTCCACTTAAGGTGGGCGCATCCGCAAGGAGTTCATCGAGGGTGACTGCTTTATGGCTGAGGTGGTAAAGCGTAAGATGGACGAGAGCGGGATGTCCATTAATGACTGACATCAATTGGTTGACTTCGGTTTCTCCCCAAGTCAGCCCGTAGCGTTTGGCTAAGTCTCGAACTTCCTGAACATTAAAGGTTGGCAATTCCAGGGGTAAGCCAACATTACTAAAGGGTGACTGGTTTAACTGTAACGGTACATAAATTTCCGTGGAGTGAATCACCACTAATCGAAGTTTGCGCCAAATTGAGGCATCTTTTGTTTCTTCATACCAGGATCGCAGCAGGGGTAAAAAACTTTTGGCAATTTTAGGATACTCAAAGATTTGATTGACTTCATCAAGTGCCAAAATAAGGGGAGCATCTAGTTGTTCTAAAATGTAGTGTAAGTAAAGGGTACAACTGACGCTGCTCCCAATATCTTCGTCCCAGAATTCATTCAGTTTGGCTTCTAGCTGTAGTTGATGAGTGATGTTGGCACAAATCCAACGCAAAAACCGGTTAACATCGCTGAGTATTTCTTGATCGGCTTGTTGCAGATCAAGGTTAACCGTGGCATAGCCTAAGTGGGTTCCGTATTCTAAAATTCTCAGCAAAAGGGAAGTTTTTCCCATTTCTTGAGGGGCTTTAATCCTTAACAACGCCCCAGGCTGCTGAATTCCTTGATAAGTTTCTTCTTCAATGGCTCGCCGTTGAATATAAAATTGCGAACCGACGGGAATGGCACCACTTGGATAAGACAATGAGGATGAAGATGGAGTAGCAAAAGCGCTTGGTAAAGTAACTCCTGCAGAATCATCGTTGAGGTAAGATTCTAATAAAATACGACTATTTTTTTTGGTGACTCGCTTGCCAAAGAGGGTACTCAAACGCCGCCACAAGTTAGGTGCAACCACATTACTGAAGTAACCGGCACTATACCCACACGCTTTAGCAATTTGGCTATAAGTTTGGTCTTGCCAAATCCCTTGTAAGATTAAAACTTCTGTCCCACTGAGACAAGGTTGGTCATTCTCCAAAAGTTGATGATTAAGCTTTTCTAAGAGAATATTAAACGTTTGAGAACTTACAAGAGACATTATTTACATTAGCCGTTTCAGTATTTTTGCGGTTCCACTACTCTAAGGTATCAAATCTAATTGCGTTTACTTTTGTAATTAAAATCACTTTTTGATGGCACTTTACTCAATCCCCTCCTCTGGCAAGATTGAAATGAATATCGGGCAGAGTAGAAAATACAGAAGTGAAATCAACGACAGCACTCAGCAACAGAGGTAAGAAGCAACTAAAATCAGTCTAGTGACTAGAAGCAGCAAGAAAAGTAATGATTTACTCCATAATTCGATTATTTTATCAATTATTTTGCACTGATTCCACTTAAAAATGTCTCGACTTCCGCCGCACTGGGTTGGGCGGCAATGGCACCGGGTCGAGTAGTGGTTAAACCACCAACCGCACAGGCATACGTGATTATTTTCTTGACCGCCGTGGCGCTATCGAGATGATTTAAGCCATGTTGACATAATTGATGGACTAAACCGGCAACAAAACTATCCCCAGCACCGGTTGTATCTTGAACGGACACGGAAAAGGCGGGAATTTTCCCTTCAAAATCATTGAGGTGATAGCTGATCGTACCTTCACCATCGGTCACAAAAACGCCTTCAACTGAGGAAAGCTGATGCGCGATCGCGCCGGATTCGCTGGTGTTAAACAGCCATTCTGCTTCTTCGCGGGATAATTTGACAAAATCCACCGTTTTCCATAATTGGTTGATCAGAGGAATTGCTGCGTCAGGATCGGGCCAAAACATCGGTCGCCAGTTAATATCCACTAGCACTTTCAAGTTATAGGTATTCGCTAAATCAAGGGCGCGCAACACGGCTTTGCGAGTCATGGGATAAGCGAGTTCTAAGGTACCAATGACGAGAAACTGGGCTTGTTCAAATAAAAAAACGGGCAGTTGATCAGCATCCAAGAAGGCATCGGCAAACTGATCGGTCGGCTGATCGCCAAATCCGGCAAAAGCGCGATCGCCATCTAAAGACCGGGTCACATAAACTTGTCGAGTGGGAGCGGTAGAGTGTTCTTGAATGCCTTGACAATTCACCCCAATGTCCAACAACAGTTGTTTCAAGGCTTGCCCTGCTGCATCTTTCCCAATGCAACCCATAAAGCCGGCAGATGTTCCCAGCTTCACCAGTGCGGTTGCGACATTTGCCGGTGCCCCTCCCGGATAAGCAATCCAATTGTTGACATTTTCTACTGATTTTCCGGCTTCCTGCGCCAAATAATCGTATAAAATTTCCCCTAAGCAAAGCACTTGTGTCATGGCACCGTTTCCTTTACGCTTTTTCCATATTTTAAACAGCAATCGCAAAGGGGAGTATCAAATTCTATCTCAAGCCCCGGCTTCCCGCAAAATTTCCCATCTCTCAATACTTTGCAGCGTTTTTTGCACCACTCCGCCACAGGTGGCTTAAAAATTCTCATTTTGGGAATTATTAGTACTAGGAAAACGATGACTTGAACCAGCAGAAGACAATCATCTCCTGGTTTGAATCCAGTAAACTAAGAGTGAAGACTAATTCTTGATCCAAAGATAATGAAACTACAACCTTGGCAATCAAGCGCTCTCATTGGCAGTCTCGCAGCAGTTGGTGTTGGCATGATTATGACAGTGACCAACCCTCATCGTAACGCTTATCAAAATTATGCTGCTCGACAAGCCAGTTTTTACTTACAAGAAAATGCTTGCACAAAAACTCCCAACTTATTCGGTAATTTTTTACAGCAGAAATGTAATTTTTGGGCAAAACAGAGTAAATCTTATCTCAAACCTCTCGTTAATTTGTCAACCCGCCGACACAATTATTTGTTATTTAGTATTTATGAAACAGAGTTATCTTTCAACAATCACTTTCCTGCTTACAATGCAAAAACGATTGGTTTTCTGAATTTATTTTGGACTTATGAAAGTGGACTAAAACTAACCAAACAATAATTCATCCTAAGCGCGAAGAGCCGTTTTGACTTCTTCTCCTTCCGTTTCAAGGGAAACTTCTACCTCGGGCTGAGTATTTTTAGCTACAACAGGTTGGGGGTGAGCAACTTGGAAATGATGACTCTCTTGTAAAGTAATTTCTTCCCAAGTTTCCCAAGTGGGTAAAAAGGGTGCATTGGCTAAGGAACAAGCTTGCCAATCTCCTCTAACCGGCGCGCTTAATTTTTGGCACATTCCGCCTCGGCGACCCTGGGGAGAGTAGTGACGACAATATCTGCAAACTGAAGGTAAATGGTTAGTGGTTCTCATAGCTTTGCTTTAATTGAATCTATCTTTATCTTAAATTGCATAGCTTTATTATCCATTTTTCCTTTTTTTTCCTTGATCCCCTCAAACTCTCACTAGGTCTTCCTTTAGTGATCCCAAAACCAAAATGGGATTTTATTTTTTCTTTATATTTACTTTATAAATAGAAATAATTGCTAACAAAATCTTCTCTTTGCAGACTCTTAGTGGTTTTTATCCATATTTTTAAGAACACAGCTCGTGCCTAATAATGCTGGAGATCATCTAAATTAACTTTCAGCAATTCGGGATCGATCTGTGCGATGGGTAAATCACTTGTTTGATATTTACTTAATAAAGAAAACACTGAAATCTTAGGTGAAATTGATATTAATCATTGCTAAACCTAGATCAATCACATATAATATCTAGGGCTTAACTTGGACTGGTTAGGAAGCAATTACCGGTTAAAAAGGTTTCTCAATCAATCAGCAATCATCAAGCGCAACGCTTAATCACCATGCATTCTAATGATTTTTCTCCCAATGCTTCGCCCAGGAAGGTAACTTTACATCCCAACTTGCAAGCAGCTTTGAATAATCTCAATGTTAGTTTAGAAGAAGAATTAGCTCGATTTCGGCAAGCGCAAAAACAGCGCCAAGGCATCACCATTGCTCAAGCCCAACCAGAGTCGTCTACTGCTTCTGATCATTCTTCTCTCACCTCTTCTGCAACTCGCTTATCTTCAGCAAATGAGACCTCTGAACAAACTAATTTAGATCAACCCGACAGTTATCTGGCCTCTTCAGAAGAGTTGTTACGTCATCTCAACCAGGAAGAACAGGAAAAGACATCTCTTACCACCGAACCTCTTCAAAATAAGCATCATCCTACTTCACAACAGACTTCTCGTTCCTCTTGGCGAGATTATTTATTAACGCCCTTAGGGATTGCTGGGGTTCTGATTTTTTTCCTTTCCGGAACTTTGTTAAGTATGATCTTGATTAACCTGGCACAAGCTCGCTTCAGTGATGACTCTTCGCCAGTAGAAAATACAGACTCTTCCCCCTCAGCACCGAATCAGCAGACTTCACAGTCAACAGATTCCTCTTCTGCTGACATTCCCAATCGTCCTAACTTAGCTGAAGATGAATTTATTGAACTCGATGTGGATAACTTAGTGGAAGCTGAACCGGCAGAGGAAATGACCACGACCCAAAAACCCAGTTGTGGTGCAAACTTTTATTGCGTGATGATTGAAAATCCCACTCCAGTAGAGTATCAAAAAACTCGTCAATTATTTGCTGATGCTTACTTACGGGACTTTCCAGAAGTCGGTCAAGTTTTGCAAGTAGGGGCATTTAAAACCAAGTCGCAAGCAGAAGCCCTACAACAAAAATTAGACCAACAAGGAATTACGGCAGCAATTTACTCCCCTTAACAGGATTTTCATGGTGAGTCAGGAAACAACCCAAGACGGTAACCAACCTCGATCTCCACTGACGATTCCCTATCGGGTGCGTTTAGCGGATACGGATGCAGCAGGAGTCGTTTATTTTGCCCATCTGTTGCAAATGTGCCACACAGCTTATGAAGAAGTACTCCTGCATCAAGGGATTAATCTTCAAGACTATCTCGCTCAGGGAACAATTGCGTTGCCAATTATTCATGGAGAAATAGATTGCTTGCGTCCAATTTTTTGGGGAGATTTGGTTTGGATTACACTGACTCCCCAATTTCTTTCTGAAACCGAGTTATTAATTGAGTATGATTTAGCAGCTGCAGTTGAATCCAAGTCGATTTTGGCCAAAGGGAAAACTCAGCACGTTTGTATTCATCCCCAGACTCGCAACCGTTTACCTTTTCCCAGTGAAATCCGCAACTGCTTTGCCGGATAAGCCAGCGCAAATAGGCTGAATCTTCCGTTGCCGAGTTGGCTACCCTAAGAATGGGCAAGGAGAGACTCGAACTCTCACGACCAGTGGCCGCCACATTTTGAGTGTGGTGCGTCTACCAATTCCGCCACTTGCCCTTAATTTCCGCCTGCTTATTATAACCTGTTTGATGTTTCTCTAGCAAGCGTTGATAGTCGGAGGAACTTCCCCAACGGTCGATGGCTTGGGCGCGAATGACGGGAACGGGATGACTGAGTTGTTGAGTATGAGCATTTTTCAGGAGTTCTCCTAGCTGGGATTCACTCATTTGATCATACGCTCTGGCTTGTTCGATAAAGGCATCTAAGTTTAATTGGGGCGCCAGCGTCGGAGATCCCCCAGCAAGTTTCATCAAGACAGACATCACTACTTTCGGCTCTTGTACGGCTAAAAGCGCAGCGCGATCGCAGCTAAACTCAGCACATCGAATCCACTCTAACATCTGCTCTTGCAAGGATTGAGCCAAAATCACTCCCCAGTTGGGTAATAATCCTGCTGCTAACACCAGCAAGTTAACGAGGGTGAGATAGACCCCATGTTCACATTTCAAATGCCCCAATTCATGGGCAATGACCGCTTGGATTTCTTCTGGAGTCAGAAGTTCAATTAATGAAGTATGAAGAACAATAAAGGGCTGTTTCCCCCGCATCGCAAAGGTATACGCATTGGGGGCAGGATTTTGCTTAATGTAGAGTTCGGGAACATCTAAATCCAGTCGCTGACAGGCTTCTACTAAAAGTTTATGGAGATGAGGCAGTTGTTTTTCATTGACTTGCACACTAGCCGCCACGTTTTCTAGATAGAAAAATTGCTCAGCAACCCCTCCTAAGACGGTTCTCACGGCAATATCCCAACCGGGAAATTGTTGGAGAGTTTGTGTGGCTTCTAAATCAAGGGGATGCCGGAATTCGTTAGCTTTCAGTCCAATTAAATTGTGTTTCACGATCGCGCGACGTTAAAATCTCTTCACCTGTTTTTCTAGGTTAACCAATTTTCCCCTCACTTCGTCAGCAATTCGGATCAAGGAGAAACCTCCCTTAACTAATCCAATTTTTAACCCGCGTCACCGCTTTCCAATCTGGTTTTTTTGCTAAGCCATCGTCTAAATTTTTAATCACTTCCTCACGCAGTTGTGAACTCATCCCAATCACTTCTTGGGCAGCATCGATTTGTTCCCGAACCCCGGATTTACCAGCTTCTAGCAGCGCGATCGCGAGATTAATTCGAGCTTGTGGCGCTTGTTTATCGAGTTTAACGCTTTT
>CAZBPR010000037.1:0-232 GCA_964493825.1 uncultured Dactylococcopsis sp. | reverse complement strand
AGGGCGGAGTTGGGTTTATCCGCGAGTAAATACAGCCAAGCCAGACTACACCAGACGGCAGAATTTTTAGGGGCGCGATCGCGCAAATCCCGAAAATAACTAATTAAATCCTCAATGGGTTCACCTGCTTGATACTTTTCTAAGCCTTGATCATATAACTCATTAATCGATTCACTCATCCTTTGCCTTGCTCCTAAATACCAAAGAGCAGACAATTCGCCTTGTCTGCCCA
>CAZBPR010000036.1:0-24064 GCA_964493825.1 uncultured Dactylococcopsis sp. | reverse complement strand
AATGCGATTGAAAAGGCGATTAGTCATGTTTCGGGAGTAGAAGAATGCAAGGTGAACTTTGCAGCCGAACAAGCAACGGTTCACTTTAATCCCCAACAAACCAGTGTTGAAACCATTACTCGTGCAGTGGAAGATGCAGGTTATGGGGCTTCTGTTCACTCCCAAAACGAGATGATGACCGGTAGAGGCGATGCCGAAATTGTGGCGCGGGAAGCGGAATCTAAAGATTTAATTCGTAAAATGATCGTGGGTAGCGTCATCTCCATTATTCTCATTGTGGGTTCTCTCCCGATGATGACGGGCATAGAGATAGCTATCATTCCCAGTTGGTTGCATAATCCTTGGTTTCAATTTATTTTGACAACGCCGGTGCAGTTTTGGTGTGGCTATCAGTTCTATCGCAACGCTTGGAAAGCCTTTCGTCATCGTGCTGCAACCATGGATACCTTAATTGTATTAGGAACCAGTGCGGCTTATTTTTATTCCCTGTTTGCAACGCTATTTGATGATTTTCTCATTCAGCAGGGGCTAACGCCACAAGTTTATTACGAAAGTGCTGCGGTGATTATTACGCTGATTCTAGTCGGGCGTTTCATGGAAAATCGTGCACGAGGGGAAACCTCTGCTGCCATTCGCAAGTTAATTGGCTTACAAGCCCGTTCTGCCCGTGTCATCCGCGATGGCGAAACGAAAGATATTCCGATTCAAGAGGTGCAAGTGGGGGATATTGTTGTGGTGCGTCCGGGGGAAAAGATTCCAGTAGATGGGGAAGTGGTTGAAGGTAGTTCCACCATTGATGAAAGTATGGTCACCGGAGAAAGCATTCCGGTCCAAAAATCGGCAGGAGATGAAGTGGTGGGTTCAACCCTGAATAAAACGGGAAGTTTTCAGTTTCGCGCGGTTCGCGTGGGAAAAGATACGGTACTGTCTCAAATTGTGCAGTTAGTGCAACAAGCCCAAGGATCGAAAGCCCCGATTCAGAAATTAGCGGATCAAGTCACCGGTTGGTTTGTCCCCGTTGTTATCGCGATCGCGCTACTCACTTTCCTTCTCTGGTTCAATATCATGGGCAATCCCACCCTCGCTTTAATTAATATGGTGGCAGTGTTGATTATTGCTTGTCCTTGTGCGTTAGGTTTAGCGACGCCCACATCCGTCATGGTGGGAACCGGTAAGGGGGCAGAAAATGGCATCTTAATCAAAAGTGCCGAAAGTCTCGAAACTGCCCACAAGCTCAATACAATTGTCTTAGATAAAACCGGAACCCTAACGAAAGGCAAACCCAGTGTTACCGATTTTGTCACCACCTTTGGGACAGCGGATCAAAATGAGTTAAAGTTATTGCGCTTAGTGGGCTTGGTGGAACAACAGTCGGAACATCCCCTCGCCGAAGCAGTCGTCGATTATGCCAAGTCGCAAGGGGTTGATCTCAAGGGGACAATTAAAGAGTTTAATGCGGTAAGCGGAAGCGGCGTCGAAGCAATGGTTTCTGATCGGCAAGTCCGCATTGGTACAGCACGCTGGTTGAATGAACTAGGGATCGAGACCGATCAGTTTGCAGAAAAAGCCAGTCAATGGGAAGCCGATGGCAAAACCGTGATTTGGGTTGCTGTGGATGACACCTTAGAAGGGATGATTGGTTTAGCCGATACCCTCAAGCCTTCTTCCGCAGATGCTGTGAAAGCTTTACGGAAACTTGGACTGGAAGTGGTGATGATTACCGGGGATAATGAGAAAACTGCCAGCGCGATCGCGCAACAGGTCGGAATTCCCCGTGTCATGTCCCAAGTGCGTCCGGAGCAAAAAGCAGACCATATTGTCAGCTTACAACAAGAAGGCAAAACCGTAGCCATGGTTGGTGATGGCATTAATGATGCCCCTGCCCTCGCCCAAGCCGACATCGGACTTGCCATTGGCACCGGAACCGATATTGCCATTACTACTTCTGATATTACGCTGATTTCTGGGGATTTAGCTGGAATTGTGACGGCGATTCAACTCAGTCGCGCCACCATGAATAATATTCGCCAAAACCTCTTTTTTGCCTTTATTTATAATGTGGCAGGAATTCCCATTGCAGCGGGTATTTTATACCCCCTTTTCGGTTGGTTACTCAACCCGATTATTGCGGGTGCAGCGATGGCATTTAGTTCCGTTTCTGTTTTAACCAATGCTTTACGGTTGCGGAATTTTGAAGTGGAATAAGAACCCAGAGAAATTATGTTTTATATCAGAAAGAAACAGATTTTATTGTCCAGTTTAACCGGAATTATCTTGGGGTTAATGACGATATTTCCTGTGACAGCAGCAGAAACCCAATCGAATCGAGGTTTTCAGAAAATTCAACAACCCTTAGCCATAAAACTTTTAGTCTCTGCCGGTGGGATTGGGTTAATTGGTTTAGAACTTTGGTGGTTTTTACTCAGTGAAAAAACAACAAAAAAAGCGGAAGAAAAAGACGATACTCAAGAGGTAACGATTACGGTTGATGGTGGCTACGACCCCACAGAAATTATGGTGAGCGCCGGCAAACCAGTTCGTATTAATTTCTTGCGTCGTGATCCGAGCAGTTGTTTAGAGCAAGTTTTAATTCCTGATTTTAATCGTTCTGTGAATTTAGCTTTAAATCAAATTACGAGTGTCGAATTTACACCTAAAACACCAGGAGAATATGAGTTTACTTGCGGTATGAAAATGTATCGAGGCAAAATTATTGTTAATTAAAAATCCTGTGTTTTATTTCTAAAACTTGATATTTAAATCCTGATAAAAACTAGAATTCTAATTCGTAACCAATTTTTCAATTAGCCAATTTAACCATTTACCATTATAAGAATTTGTGATCTTATTGATTGCACTTTCAGAATAAGCAAAGCCACGAAAACTAATAATATTTCCATAAACTGCATTGGGAATAAATAGGGTATCAGGATCTAAAGTAAGAGACTGCAAATCAAAAATTTTTGGTCTTGCATTAGGCGCATAATCAATCATAATACTAAACCCATATCCACATTTTTGTAATGTTTCTAAGCACGTCATTGTTCCGTTGAGAAACTTAGGTGACCAACCTTTTTGTCCATGATAACGACGGCTTCCTCCTCCATACTCAAACATAACTATCTTCGGTAATTGAAAGGGAGAGAGTGCTTTAAGTTGTTCCATTACAACCACTTCCCAACCTTCAATATCTAGTTTGAAGCAAGTAATTTCTTCTATACCAGTTAGTTTGATTAATTCTGATAAATCAATCGTAGAAACTAATTTTGTTCGTCGAGAAGTTGCAAACCATTCTGATTCTAAAGAATTAAAATTTCGATTTCCTAAATATGCAAACCTGCCTAAATGTAGAGTCTGTATCCCATTTTGATTAGATAAACAACACTCTAATAACTGAATTGAATTTCGCTGGCAAATACGCCGTAGTTTTTTATTAGGAGAAGGTTCAATCGCAATCGTTGAAAAACCTAATTGAGCAAATAAATCGCAGTAAAATGCAAAGTTTCCTACTCCAACATCTAGACAGACTCCTTTTCGGCGAGAGTCAACGTGTGGTAGGATTTCTTTAAGCAAACTCTGACAGCAGGCTTCGACACGCATGAATTTTTTGTGACTAAAAATAACAATGTTGTAAGGGGTCTGAGTGGTCTAGAAAAAAACTAGAGTTAGTGATCAATCAGACTTCTTCCTATCCTACTGTAAAAAATTTGCCATTGCTGCCTGATCGATTCTTTTATTCCCATCAAGGAAGGGATGATTCAGAATTAAGTAAAATCCTAAGTTATTATTATTCTAATTTTTTTGCATTAGGGAAAAGGCAACTTTCCCCCTATTAATTAAACTCCAAGGAGGAGCGAACAACCATTCGCCCCTATTAAATATTTAGTGCAAGAAGTGACGAGTTCCCGTTAAAATCATCACAATTCCTAACGCATTGGCGGCTTTAATCGAATCTTCATCGCGACGAGATCCGCCCGGTTGAATAATTGTAGTGATACCCGCTTGGGCAGCCGTCCGCACGGAGTCATCAAAGGGGAAAAAGCCATCACTGGCAAGGGTTGCGCCTTGGGTTTTCTCTCCTGCTTGTTTGAGGGCAATTTCCACGGCACCAACACGGTTCATTTGTCCTGCCCCAATACCGATGGTAGCGCGATCGCGCGTGACAACAATCGCATTGGACTTGACGTGCTTCGCAGCTTTCCAAGCAAACATCATTTCTGCGAGTTGTTCAGTTGTGGGTTGTTTTTCTGTAACCACTTCCCATTGATCGGCGCGATCGGGTTCATCATCCACAGTTTGCACTAAAAAGCCCCCAGCAATGACTTTGACCATCTCTCTGGGTCCCGCTGGCAAGTCAGGTAAAATTAAAACCCGTACATTAGACTTTTTCCCTAAAATAGCTTTTGCGTCTTCGTTACAACCGGGGGCAACCACACATTCTAAAAAGGTTTTTGTCATTGCCGTTGCCGTTGCTTCATCAATTGGTTGATTCAATGCCACAATTCCCCCAAATGCGGAGACCGAATCCCCCGCAAAGGCATTTTCATATGCTGTCACCAAATGATCGGCAGCAGCAATTCCACAAGGATTGGTATGTTTCAAAATTGCTGCGGTGGGTTGATCTGTAAACTCATTGATGATGCGCCGCGCTGCTTCTAAATCCACCAAGTTGTTATAACTTAGTTCTTTCCCTTGCAGTTGGGTTGCCCCTGCCCAACCGGTAGGGGTATTTCCCGTTTGATACCAAGTGGCACTTTGATGGGGATTTTCACCATAGCGCAAGGCTTGGCGTTGAGTTCCCATAAGACTGAACTGTGGGGGTAACGGGGCAACTTTTTCTTCAGTGATACCGGCTAAATAAGCACTAATTGCTTGGTCGTAATCGGCAGTTAGGGTGAAGGTTTCAAGAGCGCAGGTTTGACGAAAGCTGAGTGAGGGCTGTCCACCAGTGCTGCGGAGTTCTTCAAGGTAAGCCTCATACCGTTTGGGATTAGAAATCACGGTTAAATGTTGATAGTTTTTGGCGGCTGCTCGTAACATCGCAGGTCCGCCAATATCAATATTTTCAATGGCATCAGCGACAGTGACATCCGGTTGACTAATGGTTGCGACAAAGGGATAAAGATTGACCACAATCAAATCAAAGGGATGAATGTTGTTGGCTTCGAGATCTGTTTGATCCTCAGCGCGATCGCGCCGGGCTAAAATTCCCCCATGAATGCGCGGATGTAGGGTCTTGACTCGTCCCCCTAAAATTTCCGGCGACCCCGTATAATCGGAAACTTTGGTTACTGTTATCCCAGCTTCCATCAGTTTTTTGGCAGTCCCGCCACTACTGACAATCTCAAAATCAAATTCCGAGACTAACTGCTGGGCAAATTCGACAATACCTGTTTTATCTGAAACGCTAATCAGAGCTAACCGCTTCAATGTCTTTCTCCTTATTCTTCGTAATCGAATTGATCTTATCGGGAAAAGGAGTGAACCACCTAATCCCAACTCAAATTACTACTGCGCGATCGTCAGGTTCCACCCAGATTGCAATTTAGTTTATAAAGCACCCGCTGCAGTTTGGTCAAAAATGCCCTCCGCAAGATGACTGGTAATATTAATCGCTTGCAAAACCGGCGCGCCCTCTTTACCCTCAGGATAGTCAATTACACTGACAGCACCATTCCCTTGCTTCACATTCCAGAAATTGCTTGGAGATAGCCCTAATAAAGCACACAAAATCACTTTATTAATCGCATCATGGGCAACGACAATACCAGTTTTGATTGGATCAGAAGAATTACTTTTTTCCACAACAATTTCTTCCCAAGAGGCAACAGCGCGATCCCAAACTTGCTGTAAATTTTCCCCATCGGGCATCTGAACCATTTCTGGTGTTTCTTGCCATTGTTTCAATAATTCTGGATACTCGGCTTGAATTTCGGGTTTGAGTTTCCCTTCCCATTTGCCATGACTAATTTCTAAGAGTGCTTCTTTCAGTTCTAAAGCCACATTTGAATGATGAGCTAAAATCAATTCCGCTGTTTCTTTCGGGCGTAACATCGGACTCGAAATGGCAAAATCTAATGAAGTGGCTTTCAGAAAATCCGCAGATTTTCTCCCTTGTTCTCTGCCATTTTCATTCAGGGGAATATCCATTTTTCCTTGGAAGCGAGATTCTTTATTCCAATCAGTTTCTCCGTGACGGACTAAGAGTAACCGGATGCCTTGATTTTTCCGAGGAGAGGGTAAAGCAGTTCCCAAATGAGAGGTTTGATTGAGGGATTCTAATTCAACAGGTTCACCCCATCCCCCTTTGAAGTTTAGAACATTGATCCCACAATTGGATTGTTGAATCGAATGGTAACGATCCGGTAGAACTCCGATCGCGCTACTAATTAAACAGCGGTTAATCCCATTATGAGCAACAATCGCGATCGTTTCTCCTTCATGCTTGGCAAGAATTTCTTGCCAGAAGGCTTGGGCTTGTTCATAGAGAGATAAAACTGGATAATGTTTCTGACCATTAACCGTCATATAAAATTCATGAGGACGCGTTTTCCAACAGCGATAATCCTCTGGAAATTGATGCATGACCTCATCTTTTTTCTTTTCTTCCCATAAGGGGAGATCCACTTCTTGCAGTAATTCAGAAATGTTCAGGGGAGGGACAACCTGAAAACAACTATGGATAATTTCTGCCGTTTCTTTTGCTCTTTGGAGAGGACTGGTATAGAGTGCTGCTAAATTGAGTTGACGCAATGCAGACCCTACTTTTTGTGCATCGGCGCGACCTTTTTCCGTTAAAACAGACTTGTCACACCGTCCTTGGATGATGTGTTCGATATTATAAGTGCTTTGTCCATGACGGATAATTACAACCTTTGTCGTCACTGATCCTCCTCCAAATAGGTAAACGAGGTTATTGTACTACGACAGCTCAGGATCTGGGTTTATCGATATCGATTCTGTCGAGGACTAACGAGGCAATAAAAATTCTCCTTGTTTCCCCCTCTCCTCCTCTAGATTGTCATTTGTATCAGTTACAATCAGTGGGAAGTGCCTTGCCGAAAACGTTGATTGTATGACCCTGAAACGCTTTATCTTAATCGTCCTGACGCTGTTTGCAGTGGGTAAAATTATTTTATCTTTAGGGAGTAGTCTTTCCCAGCCGCAAATTCAAGCACGCTTAGAATTATACCAAGTTAATCTTGCCTTGCATGTTACTGCTTTCGATACTGGCAATGAAAATTCTCAGCTGTCTTCCCAAGCATTATTGGGAGAAACCCCCTATGCCGATGCCCAGCAAAAGTATGAGGAAACGTTAGAGTTTGCCAAAAGCCGACGCTCGGATCTCAAAGCACAATTAAAAGAATTGTCAGGAGAGAGTTTACTGAGTGATACTTCAGGGATGAGCTTGGCACAAGTACCGGATCTTTCCCCGCAACAACAGCAGTTGACGGCAGCGATTCAAGAGCTTAATGGGTTTATTGCTGAATTAGAGTTAAAAATTGGGATTTTACAAGCGAAACAAGGTAACATAGCAACGGCTTTAGAAACATGGCAAGGGGTGCAACAGGAGTTTTCCGAAAGCTCTCGATTTCAAGAAATTCCTCGGACTGCTGGCATTTTATCGGGATTATGGCAAACGCCCCCACAAATTGCCGATACGGCAAAAACGGAAATCCAAAATAGTCTTGATGGCTGGTTTCAAGATGAAGCCCTCAGCCGAGTGTATGATTTAGAAGAGAATCAAACGGCACTGACGAACCTGGAAGCAACGCGGCAAGAAAAAGCGGAACGGGCACTATTCAAGTTAGGAATTGTAACAGGGTTACCCTTAATTGGCGGTTTAATTGGCTTTGGTTTACTGCTTTTCTTCCTCAGTCAATGGCTGATTAAAGGGAAAAACTCTGTACTGGCAACTAATACCGATCTGAAGTGGGAAACGCCTTGGAATTGGGAAGTGACTTGGCAAGTTTTAGTGGTCGGTTTTTTCTTTATTGGTCAAATTTTACTGCCGTTAGCGATTGGCATTGCCGGTATTAATCCGACGGGTTGGGGAATTCGCGGGAAAGCTTTCTTTGTCTTAGTGACCTACTTATTAATGACGGCAGGGGGACTAACTGTTCTTTACTTCTCGATTCGTGATTATTTACCGCTGCCAGAAGGTTGGTTTAAATTGAGGGGCAATGACTCGTCAGTATTGAGCAGTAGTCTCCTGTGGGGCATTGGCGGTTATTTAGTGGCCATTCCGCTAGTGGTCATTATTTCCATCGTGAACCAGCAAATTTGGCAAGGACAAGGGGGCAGTAATCCTCTCTTATTTTTGGCGGTAAAAGCCCAAGATCCGATCGCGCTGTTGATCTTTTTTACCACGGCTGCTATCGCCGCTCCTCTGTTTGAAGAGATTATTTTCCGCGGTTTTCTTCTGCCCTCTCTCACCCGCTACTTTCCTGTGTGGGGCGCAATTGTCTTGAGTAGTTTACTCTTTTCCATCGCCCATTTAAGCTTATCGGAAGTCTTACCATTAACGGCATTAGGGTTAGTCTTGGGAGTGGTTTACACGCGATCGCGCAATATTGTCGCTTCGATGATTGTTCACAGCTTATGGAATAGTGGGACACTCCTGAGTTTGTTTGTCCTCGGCAGTGGCGTCAATTAAATTTATGTCAAACAGTCAGTTCATGGAATGATGGGTAAACTGAAAGTTAGTGGGGTTCACGAGTGGTCGCGATGCTAGATAACTGATTCATGCTAACGCTTATTTTATGCCACCAAACTGCTGACTTTGACGCTCTCGGATCAGCTGTGGGGTTAACCCGTCTCTATACTGGTGCCAAGTTGGTTTTAACCGGTGGGGCGCATCCGGGAGTCCAATCTTTTTTAGCCTTACATCGGGATGAATTAGCAGTTATCGAACGGCGTAGCGTTCACCCGGAAGAAATTGAGACATTAATTGTGGTGGATACCCAGCAGCGCGATCGCGTTGGCAAAGCGCAAAGTTGGTTCGATCTGGCGCAACTGAAAAATGTTGTCCTTTACGATCACCATGCTTTCCAAGGGGATATTCCTGCAACGATGACGCACATTGATGAGGTTGGTGCAACGACAACCCTGATTGTGGAAGCCTTAAGAAAAGCGGGTGTATCTCTCACCCCGATTGAAGCAACAGTGATGGCGTTAGGGATTCATAGCGATACGGGTTCGCTCACGTTTCCCCAAACGACCCCCCGTGATGCCGAAGCCCTGGCTTGGCTGATGGCAGTGGGGGCAAATATCAATGTCATTGCTGATTATGTGGAACCGAGTCTTTCCCCCCAGTTGCAACAGTTTTTAGCGGAAGCCTTAGACCAGGTGCACATGGAAACCGTGCAAGGCTACACCTTAGCCTGGGTGCATCTCGAAAGTGAACAGTTTGTTCCGGGATTATCCAGCGTCGCAGAACGACTAATTGATGTGATTGAAGCCGATGCCTTGTTACTGCTACACGCTTATGCCCATGGGAATGAACCGCGAGGAAGTTTAATTGC
Source organism: uncultured Dactylococcopsis sp. (assembly GCA_964493825.1). Taxonomy (GTDB): domain Bacteria; phylum Cyanobacteriota; class Cyanobacteriia; order Cyanobacteriales; family Rubidibacteraceae; genus Halothece. Next base: position 14,540 of record CAZBPR010000036.1, on the reverse strand, counting down.
GCGATCGCGCCTCCCGAAAGTGAATTTAAATCAAATTCTCGCCCCATTTGGCGGCGGCGGGCATAGTCAAGCTGCTTCTGCTAACTTAAAAACCGCTGATCCCGAAGCAACACTGCAGGAACTGATTGCACAGATCAAAGGGCAAATCCCGCATCCGCCCACCGCCCAGGAACTCATGTCGTCTCCGGTGCGTACCATTCGCCCTAATACCACTATCGCTGAAGCCCAGCGCATTCTGCTTCGTTACGGACATTCGGGGTTATCGGTAGTGAATGAAAAGGACCAATTGGTCGGTATTATTTCCCGTCGCGATCTTGATCTCGCCCTCCATCATGGGTTTGGTCATGCCCCGGTCACCGGCTATATGACTCGTAACCTAAAAACGATCGCGCCCGATACGCTGCTACCCGACATTGAAGACCTCATGGTCACCTATGATGTGGGACGATTACCGGTTTTAAAAGACAATCAACTCCTCGGGATTGTCACTCGCACCGATGTCCTACGACAACTGCATCAAGAACGGGACATTGATAACCCGGATCAAGACCAGAAATCTTTAATTTCCGCTTGTTTACTGCCCAATTTCAAGCATCGCCTGCAACCTGCCCTCTGGAAGCTTCTTTCCAATGCAGCGGAAGCAGCAGAAAAGCGCGGTTGGCATCTTTATATTGTTGGTGGGGCAGTGCGGGATATTCTCCTGGCGAGTCCGCCTCAGGCAACGGAATCGAACGCCCCGCTATTTTTGCAAGATATTGATTTAGTCGTAGATGGTTTTCATCGCGCTGCGGATGTGGGGGCGGGTGTTGAATTAGCGAAAGCCTTACAAAATGATTATCCCCCTGTTCGGTTAGAAGTACATGGGGAGTTTCAAACCGCAGCGTTACTGTGGCACAATCATCCTGAGTTAGATTCCTTGTGGGTGGATATCGCGACGGCGAGAACGGAATTTTATCCTTATCCGGCAGCGAATCCAGAAGTCGAAGCCAGTTCCATCCGTCAAGATTTATATCGCCGTGACTTTACGATTAATGCCTTAGCGATCCGCTTAACGCGACCGAAAAGTGGGGAACTGTTGGACTTTTTTGGCGGCTTGATTGATCTGCGATCGCGCTTGGTGCGAGTGCTGCACGCCAATAGCTTTATTGAAGATCCCACTCGGATTTATCGTGCTGTCAAGTTCGCGGTTCGTCTGGGCTTTGAAATTGAACCGCAAACGGAAGAATACATTCGTTACGCGATCGCCAGTGGGGTGTATGATCGCTCTCGCGCCGAAAATGGTAAAGCCCCTGCCCTCCAAACGCGCCTGAAAGCGGAACTCAAATATATTCTAGAATCACCTTACTGGCGACCTGCCCTGAAGTTATTATCGGATTTAACTGCACTCCGTTGTTTACATCCCCAGTTAGAGTTAGATGAACGCTTGTGGTGGCAAGTACAATTTTTAGGACGGTGTTTAAAACGCTTTGATCCAGACCATACGCTAACGCATTGGCAAATGCGATTAGAGGTCATTTTGGCTTATTTACCCACTACAGAAGAACGAGTTTCCGTTGCCACACAACTTGAACTACCCAATGATAGTATTAAACGCCTAAAGGAACTGGAAACTGCAAAAGAAACCATTACCACTCACTTATCGGAAGATATCTCAAAGACACAAGCCCTTCATCTGTACGAAACGTTACAACAGCAACGCGCTGATCTACGGCAACACCCCTTACGTATGGTTGAAATTCCCATTAAAAATACGCTTTTTCAAGAGGGATATCGTCCCCAAACGCTGGTAAAAGTATTACATCAGTATAAATTACCGACACTGGTCTTAACCGCGGTTCAAACTTCCCGTAAGGTCAGAAGACGGATCTGGCAATATCTCACGGATTGGTCACAACTGAAAGCACCATTAGATGGCAATGACCTTAAAGCCTTAAGTTACAAACCAGGACCCCAATATCGGGAAATGTTAGAAAGCCTTTTAAACGCGACCCTTGATGGTGTTATCCAAACGAAAGCCGAAGCACAAGAGTATCTCGCCCAACATTATCCGCAAGATTCGTGATACTTCTAGGATAATCAGGTTGAGACAATTCGGAACTTGATTGTCCGCCTCAATCACAGGGGTCACAAAGGTTTGCCACTATACTTTATGTCAACATGACTGCATAGTTAAAAAAATTAAGATAAAATAAAACTAATATTAAGATTTAAGTCCTTTTTGAGCATTATTACCTTACTGTTATGCCCCAGTTAGATCAAACCTCTCCTGAAACCCTTGGCTTAGTTGCCGATTACTTTAAGGTGTTATCAGAAGTGAGTCGCCTCCATATTCTCAATTGTTTAAGAGAAAAACCCATGAACGGAAAACAACTGGCAGAAGCCACCGGTTTAGGACAAGCCAACCTGTCTAAACATTTAAAAGTCTTAACGCAAGCGGGAATTCTGAAGCGGGAACAACAAGGTGTTAGTGCCTTCTATCGTATTAAAGATCCAATGATTTTTGAACTGTGCGAATTAGTTTGCGGCACAATTAGTAATGAATTTAAAGAACGAGCCGAATCATTTAGTCAACTGTCTAACTTTAATTTGGTTCGGAATTAAAAGTGTTCTTGCTAGGGCTTGCTACATCCATTGAGAAGCTAAATTAGCAACGAATTTTACCCTCTTTGATAGTTAAAAATGTGCAAGGGAATTGCTTGCAGAACGGCGTTAGCTTAACTCTTTTTTAACTGCTGTCAAAGCCTACATCTGAATTCTTACGGTGCATTAATTGAATAATGCACCCGAGATTAATTACCATCCTGTTTCGGCTTGGCTTAAGACATATTCAGCAACCGCTTCAATTTGTGATTCATTCAGTCGTCCTAGAAAAGCAGGCATCGCACTTTTTCCCTTTTTGATTTGCATGACGATTGCCTCTTTGGAATCCATATTATATTGCGCTAATGCATCTTTTTTCAGGGTTTTATTGGCCACGATTCGGTTAGCGCCATTAGCATGACAAACGGCGCAATTGGCTTGAAAAATTTGTTGACCATTTGGTTCAGCATGAGCCGGAGCAGCAACGAGAAGACAGAATCCTAAAATGAGAGATACGATGATTTTTTTGATCATTGATATTCAATTTGAAATCGCCTTTTAGAAGATAGGACAAATCAAATCAAGAAGCAAAAGACAGCTTGTAATACTTTAATTTTTATTAATAATGCAAATCTTTTTAATTAAGAAATCAGGTGGTAATGCCCACCTGATGATTAACAATTTAACGTTTTAAGACAATGCGATAGCGGGGTTTGCCATGGCGAAGTTGATCCATCGCTTCGTTCACTTTTTCAAAGGGATAAAATTCAACCATTGGTTCTAGTGGTTGACGAGTAAGAAACTTTAGCATTTGTTGGGTTACGCCTGGGCTACCCACTGGACTGGCAGAAATAGATTTTTGTCCAAAGAGTAACGAAAACATTTGCACGGCAATGGGGTGAGGGGGAACGCCCAGAAAGTGAAAACGACCACGGGGACGCAATGCCGCCATATAGGTTTCCCAATCTAAATCTCCATTAACAGTAGAGAGAATGACATCAAAGCTATTTTTGAGGGCTTTTACTGCTTCTGGATCGCGAGAATTAACAAAATGATGTGCACCCAGACTACGGGCTTCAGTTTCTTTTTCAGCACTCCCGGAAAAAGCAGTGACTTCACAGCCCCATGCTCTTAAAAATTGCAATGCCATGTGACCTAAACCACCAATACCAATCACGCCAACGCGATCACTACCTTTAATATTTAACTGCACAATCGGGTTAAAAACAGTAATTCCGCCACAAAATAAAGGTCCTGCCGTTTCAGGATTTAAACCTTCGGGAAGACGAAACACCCAGTTTTGATGGGCCCGTACCTTATCGGCAAAGCCGCCGTAGCGTCCAACAATGGTTTGTTCAGAATCATTGCAAAGATTATGGTCGCCGGATAAGCACCACTCGCAACTCATGCAAGAACTGGAAAACCAGCCTAAGCCCACTTGTTCACCAATCGCGAGATTTTGAACCGCATCGCCGACAGCAGCGACGGTTCCGACAACTTCATGACCGGGAACCACCGGATATTGAGAAACGCCCCAATCATTATCAACAATACTGACATCACTATGACAAATGCCACAGTATTGAACGTCAATTTCCACTTCTTCGCTGCCTAACGCACCGGGGTCATAGGTAAACGGTTGTAATTGGGCACCTGCTTCTTTTGCAGCGTAAGCCTGAATGGTCATGGTTGTTCCTCATCTGAAACTGTGTCAACCTTTAATTGAGCCACGCCTTTCCAGATGGCGTCATACCTCCGTCGTTAGAGAAGTGAGATGATTATATCTTCTGGAGGAGAAGACAAGGGATCGCAATGGATTCTGGGAAGGGAGTAAAACCTAGACCAAATGGGGGGATCTGGGCAAACAGTATAAAACTTATCAAAATCTACGATACAATAAATGCACTTGATCGTTTAGTCGAATTAGTCTCAATGGTAGCCTCACAAACGACACCGGATGCTTTATTAGATCTGGCTCAACAAACGCAAAATGCAGCGCAACAACTCGCCGTTTTATCCACAGCACAACGGAATCAGGCGTTAAGCGCGATCGCGCAAGCCCTTGCCACTCACCAGGATGAAATTGTCGCAGCCAACGCTACAGACTGTGAACAAGCCCAAAAAGAGGGGATTCCCGAAGCACTGCAAGCCAGATTAAAACTCGATCAGACAAAATTACAAAGCGCGATCGCGGGCGTCAAAGATGTGGCAAACCTACCGGATCCCATTGGTGCTACTCAAATTCATCGGGAACTGGATACTGGCTTAATTCTGAAACGGATTAGTTGTCCGGTCGGTGTATTAGGGGTCATTTTTGAAGCCCGCCCCGATGCCCTGATTCAAATTACCAGCTTGGCGATTAAGTCAGGGAATGGCGTCATTTTGAAAGGAGGAAAAGAAGCCCTCAATTCTTGTCAAACCTTAACGACAGTGATCCATGAGGCGTTAGCCAAAACTGATGTCCCCGCAGCAGTGGTACAACTCCTCACCACCCGCGGCGAAATCCAAGAACTCTTATCATTAGATCACTATGTTGATCTGATTATTCCCAGAGGTTCTAATTCCTTCGTGCGCTTCATTCAAGAAAATACCCGCATCCCAGTATTAGGTCACGCCGATGGAATTTGTCACATTTATGTCGATGAAGCCGTTGATCTCGAAAAAGCGGTAACCATTATCGTGGACTCGAAAACGCAATACCCTGCTGCTTGTAATGCTGTGGAAACCCTACTCGTGCATCATGCTGTCGCCAAAGACTTTTTACCGCAGCTTGAAAAAGCGCTGACCGAGAAAGGAGTTACTTTACGGGGTGATGAACGGACTCGTGAAATTTTGCCGCAAATTGAGACAGCAACCGCAGAAGACTGGTCAACAGAATACGGAGGCTTAGTTTTAGCCGTGAAAGTGGTCGAGAATGCTGAAGCGGCAATGGCACATATCAACACTTATGGTTCTCGACACACCGAAGCCATTCTTACGGAAAATCCTGAACTTGCTCAAACTTTCCTCAATCAAGTGGATGCAGCTGGCGTTTTCCATAATTGTTCCACTCGTTTCTCCGATGGATTTCGTTATGGCTTTGGTGCAGAAGTCGGGATTAGTACCCAAAAAATGCCCCCACGAGGTCCGGTAGGCTTAGAAGGATTGGTTACTTACAAATATCAAGTGACCGGTGATGGACACATTGCAGAAACCTATAGTGGAGAAACGCCGAAGCCCTTTACTCACGAAGACTTATAAGCTAATCTATTCATCTAATCACTGACTTGATAAAGCAATTGCAGTTTGTGCGTAATTGCCGCACAAAACCAACGTTTTACTCACCTTTGGGCATTTTTATTATCTTTTTTTCCGTTGCCATGAATTAATCGGATCAAAATCGGTTCTACTGAGACCGGCAAGTTTAGCAGCGATACTGCCCACATCTTGCTGGGAAATAGAAATACTGCAACCGGAAGAACTAGAGGCATGGATTTCTTTTACCCAGGCAGAACCTTTGACTTGTCCTTGAGATATTTGCAGATCAGCATCGGGGGCAAATACAAAACCATTGATCAGTGTCGTATCGCTAATCGAAATTACCCCTGTATGGATACTGCCCCCATAATTCGGATTCCCTTCCGGGTTGCCAAACTCGGCACTTCCGTAAATAACAACCTTACTGGCATCAGTCGGATGACCAATATAAGTTGTGATATCATTTGTGGTTCCCACACAGCTTAAAGAAGGAGCACCGGTTGAGTTAGAGGTCCCCGACATTGTGACATTCCCTTCTAAATAAATAGCAACTGTTGTCCCGGGAGGAGGATTGATCAAAATCTGAGCATTACTGAGTTTAATGGAATCAGACCCTTGAAAAAAATAACTATAGATCTTGCCCTCTGGTACATCGCTAGTACTGCTGTTAAAACTGCCGCAATTATTACTTAATCCTGATACAAGCAAATTTGAACTTTGCTCTTCTCTTTCGCTGTCGGGAATTCGAGGCAACATAATATAACAGTCTGATGCATCCAAACTCGCAAGGTCATACCTCACACTAGGTAGGTTAGGCAGTGGCGGGATCTCATCAGTATTTTCAGTAATGCCAGGGTCATCGCCTGCAGGAAAATCTAGAGTTCCTGGTCCAGTAAGCTTACTATTGCTAAGCTTTGAAGGGTCACTGGGTAAAGACCCTTCTAAACAGATATCGGCTTGAATCGAAGCATCAGTGGCAATAACTGCTGGCGGATCGACTTTATTGGGCAACCATAATCCTGGTACTCCCGCTGAACTAGAGTCCGTTACGATGGGTAATGTTACTTCGAGAGCGGTAATAGCAGATGAATCGGCACCTTCGCGGCCTTCTACATTCAGAATTCCTGTCTTGTCATTAACTTGATAGCTTAAAATTCTATATTGCCCTTTGCTCAGATTGATCCAGGCTTGATTGTCATTGGTGGTATCAGCATCCGCCATTTTCTTGGCTGCACTGACCCAATCGATAACTGAGGTTGAAGCAGGCGTTTGTGAACAAGCGTCGGAGTCGGAAGTTGGTATGCTTGTTGCTATTTCTGGCCAATCTTTTAAATTTTGATCAACGAGTACTGTAAATCGATTCAAATAAGACAGGGTCTCAACAATACCCGCTTCTGCCAGAGAGAGACTCTGTGTCGTTTGTTGCCGTATAACCGTAGTTTCTTGCTCCCTTTGAGAAGTCCGAAATAAGGTCATTCCGACCACAATCATAATTAATCCTATCCCAGTGATTAAGGGGATGACAAACCCTCCATCATGGGAATGACTGATTAGGATCAATCTGAATTTTAATTTCATAAGAGTAATAGTCTATAAAAAAACACATTTATATTGTGACATTATGTACTATCGTTCTCATTGAGACAAGATACGCACCTTAGTATTATTCTTCCAATCAATTACTACGGGTAAATGCTCTTGCTCTGACTGTGTAATTTTCACTAGATGTCTCTTCTAAGCTTCCGACTAGCGTCACTGTCGCTTCTCTTTCATCGTTTTGCACACAGGCATAAACGCCGCCATTGTATCCCTCATTGCCATTGAGCGTTTCATTTGCTTTACACTTGGGGGGAGGAACCGTATCAGCAATACTATCTGCCAAGACATTTCCCGACCAAGTACTCACTGCCCCAACTGGGTCGCCGATGGATACATCTTGGGATAAGTTGGATCCGAGAGTAAGCGTGGTCACACCAGAGGCAGTAGATACACTACTGATCGTATAGGTGCCTGCACTGCCAATTCTTACTGTATCGCTACTTGCAAAATTGCAACTGGGCGACGGAACGGTTACGGAATTATCTCCACTGCTGGCAGCACTCTCCAGTGAGCTGAGCTTGCTATAAGTTCCATCAGCACAAAAATTGGGACCCCAACGCCTCAAAACACGAGGACCCTGCCAAGGGGTTGCTGCTGGCTCTGTATAATAAATAATCCTTTCGGGGACACCGGGAACTTGCAAAATTAAGACACAGACTAAATCATCACTGGTATCTGTGCAATCTTTCGTAAAACTGGGCGCATCAGTAGCAGTGCTAATTGTGCTATCCATTGCCACAGCTTTCGCCATTCTCATTTCTTCAGTAAGAAAGTCTGCTGCGCGATTATGTTCGCTGCGCCGTTGGCTTTCTTTCTCTGTTTCTCTGCTCTCTTGTAAAAGATAGGTCATGCCAATGTTCAAACTGGCAACGACAATACCTGTAATCACTAAGCTGGCTAAGAGTTCAACGAGGGTAAATCCTTTATTTGTCCTCTGATTGGGTATCGCAATTGGCTGGTGTCGGGCTGTTAACATCACCAGTATAAGCTCCTGTTCTAACTATTCCTAATGGGCTAGACATCACTAAACATTTTTTATCGTGTTGATCGGGAGCGTTTTCAATAAAAAAAACAACGGTTCCCGAGTTGCCAATGGTATTTGTTCCTCGGAAAGAAAAAGCCACTTTGTTATTGGCAGCATTGGTACTTAACCCAATTCTTGAGGAAAAATCAGGCTCGATCGCGCAGCTTCCTGTAATTGCGTTGCTATTGCTTTTATCAATTTCAGCGGTACAAGTTTGGCTTCGTCTCACTGCGTCTTCACGGGATTGTTGTAAGGCTCCCCGAGCTTTTGCCAACGCATCTTTGACTTGTACATTGTTATACCAAGTGAGGAGGCTCGGTGCTGATATCGCAGCAAGAATTCCCACCATGACAGTAATAATAATTACTTCGAGAAGCGTAAAGCCTAGCATAGAACTAATAGAAGCCTTTTTCGGATTAACATTCAAATGACGCATAAGGAATGATCTCAGCATAGTTTTCAGTTAAAAGGGCATCTTTTTTGGCACTGCTAGAGGCAGAAGAAAACTCGCTTTTCGATAAGTCATACACGAGGTATTCTAGAGCGAGGAGATCATAGGGTTCTTGATTTTTGGGACTGAAACGAATTTGTATGGTGTAGTTGTATCCTGATTTAGCACCGGTTTGTTCGTAAGTGAGGCTACTATCTCCAGTTTGAGCCAAACCGCTGCCATAACGGGCACGGGTATGCAGGAAATCACGAAATTCATCGGCAAATCCTGAATCGCGATCAGTTGCATTACAGCCGGCGATTGCTACCACTGTTGCATCAGTATCAACAGCTTGAGACAAGCTCGATTCCAGGTTAAGAATAGGAGGAGTAGAATTGGTATCCACGCTGCTTACGGTGTAAGTTCCGGCACTCCCGATGTTTACCACATCATTACTGACAAAATAACTATAGGAATTAATTGCAATGCTGCTATCACCAGAGCTGGCATTACTCCCTAAGGAACTCCGTTTATAGTTGGCACTTTCATTCCTAATCGCTTCCAAATCTTCCTCGATCAGTTTCAGTGCTTCACTTTCCTTGAGAGCTTTCGATTTGAGTAAAGCACCCATGACAATAGTTTGCAGCATAACCAGAGTAAAAGTTGTTGCGATAAGAATACCAATAATTGTTTCAAAGAGAGAAAAGCCATCTTCTTGGTTTATTGGCACGGATGTCGTTCTCATAATCTGTTAAAACTGTGATCCACAATTTAATTTCATGACTAAGTTTTTCAATATTGCCAACTGGCTTTTGCAGACATAGGTGGTTAGCCATTGATAGGGCGTTGGGTTCTATCCCACTGCTCAGAAAGCTCTAAGCGATCCATGTAAGTTTTTCTTGAACCATTGACCTTGTTCTCTTCTAGCCATTTCTGAAAAATGGTGATCCGAGAAGGATTACTTAGGTATAAAAATTATATTAACATAGATCACATATATGAGTCATAAAAAAATATGATAAGAATCAATTTATATTATGCTTTCGTGAAAGATTAAGGGGTAAGTTTAGCTGAGCACGGAGAAACCCCGCGCCATAATCTTGATTTGGCGTTGGGACAGGGGTTTCAAGCATCAGACACGGAACCGAATCGTAAACTAAGTTTTGTATCTATGACTGAATTCTTAAGAAGGATCTCCTTGCAAACACGCTAGGATAATTACTGAATCATGCACCGTTTGCAGCATCTTAACCGGTGAGTTCCTATGCAAACTTTTCAGGTCTGCGCTTATGATCCTGTCCGGGCGCGGAGTTTTTCATTCATGAAAGAGCGATCCCCTAAGGTTTCAATCAGGGGACCGTGTTGATCCAAGTTAATTACACTCAAAGATGCTGCTAAAAAGCCAATGCGATCGCGATATCGCCCCAAATCAATACCGAGTAAACTACAAATAATAATGCGTAAGGTGGCTTTGTGGGAAACAACTAAAATATTACCCGCAGGATGTTTCTCGCGAATTTCTGCCATCACTAAAGACGCACGACTCGCAATTTCTAACGCTGTTTCACCGCCAGTCGGGGGGTTCCAAGCCGGTTCTCTCAGCCAATTCACATAGTCGTCATGATAGTTTTCCTTAACCCAATCGCTATCTTTCCCTTCCCACGCCCCATAACGGATTTCTTTTAAGCCATCTCGTTGTTTCATCTCTAAGTCAATGGCATCACAAAGGGGTTGCGCCGTGGCAACGGTACGTCTCATTGGACTGCAATAGATCGCTTCCCAGTTCAAATTAGAATAAGCCTTGGCAAATGCTGCTGCCATTTGATGTCCTTCTGGAGTTAAATCGGGGTCAAGTTGACCGCAATATTCCCCGGTTTGACTGTAGGTGGTTTCGCCGTGTCGTAACAAATATAATCGCAAACTCATCATCACCTTCTTAGAGCAAAATTATATATCTTCATTTCACAACAATATTAATTCAATTTTGACTGAAACCACTTAATCAATCGTATATTCTCCGCTATTTTCTGCTGCTTGAGGTGGAGAAGAAATATTTGATTTTTGTTTGGGTAAAACTTCCAGTTGACGGGGTTTGGGTTTCGGTTCATTGCGTCGGCGTTCGGAGGTTCGTTCTTCGCTAGTTTCTTCCGCAATGACTTCGTAAAGAATCGCTTGTTTGTCTTTGGTTTTCCCTTTTCTTAAAATGCGACCCAAACGTTGAATATATTCTCGTGCTGAGCTCGTTCCTGATAAAATAATGGCAATTCTGGCATCGGGAACATCAACCCCTTCGTTGAGAACATGAGAGGCAACAAGGGTTTTATAGACCCCTGATTTAAATTGTTGTAAAATCAAATGCCGTTCTTTGACTGGGGTTTGATGAGTAATCGCGGGAATTAAAAAATCTTCGGAAATTCGATAGACGGTGGCATTATCATTCGTGAATATTAAAATCGGTTCGGGAGAATGTTTAGTAATGAGTTCGGTTAAAACTCGTAGCTTGCTATCTGTTCCTAAGGCGATTTCTTTCGCTTGACGATGGGCTAGCATAGCACGTCTTCCTTCTGGGCTGCGTGCACTTTCTTTAACAAATAATTGCCAGCCTTTTAAGTTACTTAAAGAGATGCGCTTTTGCTTTAAAAATTGATTCCGAGTTGCGATCGCGCTTTGATAAGTTTCTTTTTCTTTGGGGGATAACTTAACTTTAATTTCAACCGTTTTATAACTGGCGAGGGCATCCCCTGATAACTCTTTTGCTGTTTTCCGATAGACAACTGCACCAATCAGGGCTTCTAAATCGCGTTCATTGCCATCAGACCGTTCTGGAGTTGCTGTCAGCCCTAAACGGTAGGGCGCGATCGCGTACTCTGCAATGACACGATAAAAGTCTGTTGGGAGATGATGGCATTCGTCAAAAATTAAAAAGGCGTAACGATTCCCTAAAGCTTCTGCATGAATAGCGGCACTGTTGTAGGTTGCCACTAAAATATCGCTGCGATCGCGCGATCCTCCTCCCAATAAACCAAGTTCTACATCAGGAAATGCTGCTTCTAGTTGAGCATACCACTGGTGCATTAAATCTAAGGTGGGAACGACAATCAAGGTAGTACGTGGCGTCGCTTCCATTGCTAATTGCGCTAAGTACGTTTTTCCGGCAGCCGTTGGCAACACCACAATTCCTTGTCTTCCCGCTGCTTTCCATCCCGCTAACGCTTCTGCTTGATGGGGATAAGGGGTCATTTCAAAACGGGAATTTAACGCTAACGACTGAAAGTCTTGTGCCTTGTCGAGGAAGTTAATGTCTTCACTTTGTAAGGTTTCCACCAATGGGCGATAATGAATCGCTGGAATCCGAAACTTTTCCACGCGATCATCCCAGGTGGCAAAATCAATCCAACTCTTACCTTGTGGCGGCGGATGCAGTAAAAGTGTTCCTTGGTGATACCATAGCTTCGGAACCCGTCTTGACATTTGAGTTGCTGTATTGACCCTAACCATTGCAATCATAATATCAGCGAGCCACAAGTTTGGGAAAGATCAGGTGAGAACAATCGCGCCTCTCCTTGATATTTTCTTGAGGCAGATCACTACACTGAATTTGACTTGACCTTGATTGGGTGAAATTCAGTGTAGTGAAAGTTTTAAATGGATTGGGAAAAAGCTTTCTTTTGCCGTTGTTTTAAGTAAGTATCAAAAACGCTGGCAATATTCCGAATGAGGAGTCGTCCGATTGGGGTAACCTCAATTTCTTCTCCTTGAATTTCGACTAAACCATCTTTTGCTAATTCCTGTAACTCAACAATTTCAGAAGCAAAATAGTCTGAGAATTTTGCATTGAGTTTGATGTTATATTTCTCTTCTAACCGTTTGGGTGAGATATGAAATTGACACATTAATTCGACAATAATTGCTTGTCGTAAATGGTCTTCTTCGTGGAGTTGCACTCCTTTTGCAATGGGAAATTTGTTAGCATCAATATCGCGATAATAGTCTTTGATACGTTTTTGGTTTTGGGTAAAGACGTCATGCAACATACTAATTCCCGTCATTCCAAAGGAGAGTAAATCGGATTCCGGCTTGGTGGTATAGCCTTGGAAATTGCGATGTAATTCCCCTTTTCGTTGCGCGATCGCGAGTTCATCATCGGGTTTGGCAAAATGATCCATGCCAATGAAAACATACCCTTGCGAAGTTAGTTCTTCAATTGACATCCGCAAAATGCTTAATTTTTCTTCGCTATTGGGTAAAGCGGTTTCTGGAAGTCGTTTTTGAACTGGTTTCAACCAAGGAACATAAGCAAAACTAAAGACTGCAATTCGATCTGGATTTAATTTTACTGTTTTATCAATGGTTTTACGGAAAGTTTCTAACGTTTGATAAGGTAAGCCATAAACCAAATCCACATTCACACTTTCAAACCCAGCTTCTCGAATCCAATCCATGACATTAAATAGCATGGTTTCCGTTTGTACCCGATTAATTGCCGTTTGCACTTCCGGGTTGAAATCTTGAATGCCAAAGCTAACGCGATTAAACCCTAAACTGCGCAAGAACAACAGATAATTTTTATCCACATATTTGGGATTAATCTCAATGGAAACTTCTGCATTCTCTTCAAAGGGAAAAGTCTCACTCATCTTGGTCCATAACTTTTCCACCTGTTCTAAATTGAGATAGTTTGGGGTTCCGCCTCCCCAATGCAATTGATTGACTTTCCGTTTAGAATCGACTAAACCAGCCACTTGATCGATATTACGGAACACATAATCTAAATAGGGTTCCGCTACTTCTTTCTTTTGCGTAATTAAGGTATTGCAACCGCAGAAATAACAGGGGGTCTCACAAAAAGGGATATGACAATATAAGGAGAGAGGAGTCTGGGTTTGATTTCCCACTTTTATTGCATTCGTAAAGGCTTTCGGATCAAAGGTTTCTGTTAATTCGGTTGCGGGGGGATAACTGGTGTAACGAGGTAAAGCGCGAGCGTATTTTTTTAAAAGTTCGGTGTTAAATTCAACGGTTTTGATGGTCATTTCTATTGTTATGAGTCATTGGTCATTGGTTATTAGTCCTTGGTGATTAACTGGCTTGTAATTACCAAGGACAGACGAGAAACAAGGGAAAACAAACGGCTAGCTAGTTACTAATTTCTAGACAGCAACAGCTTTTTCGGTACTACCGGGTTTATCCTGGCGAGTAAGGAGATCAAAAGCGCGATCGCCAATACTTTCTTTAATTTCTCCTTCTAATTCATGGAAGACATCCCGATTCATCCGAAAGACATCATTGGCTTCATCAACAATGGCTTGAACCGTTGCTTCATCAACGTTAATTTCATCAAGGGCTTGGCGATATTTTTGTTTAAATTCTCGTTTTGCTTCTACGGTTGGTAGCGCATCAAATTCATGTAAACCGGTTCCTTTATCGGGGGGTAAATCCATCGCAGAACGGGCAATATTTCTTAAACTTTGTCCACCGGAAAGATCGCCCATATAACGCACATAAGAATGGGCAATTAACCGTTCCGGTTGGGTTTCACTAATTTCTTTGATGCGATTGACGTACACTTGTCCTGCAGGAGACGCGGAAATTTTGTTTTGCCAATCTTCTCCGAAATAAAAGGCTAAATCTTCTTCTAGTTTCTGTTTCCGTTCCAACTCTGGGAAATAA
>CAZBPR010000035.1:22720-24494 GCA_964493825.1 uncultured Dactylococcopsis sp. | reverse complement strand
TGCACCAGTGACGTGCAACTGCGCACTCTCATGGGGATAAGGGCGACCGACACTGCCTTTAGCGGGAGAATCAGGAGGATGATTTGGCATAGCGATAAACTTGGGTTGCAGTTTCTGTATGGGTCGTTTCTAGGTAAAACCGGGCGAGTAAGTTTTGGGCGATGCGAAGACGGTATTGCGCACTCGCCCGCAGATCAGTTAGTGGGGTAAATTCTTCTGCTACTGCTCTCATTGCTTGCTGTAGCGTCGTTTCATTCCATTGTTTGCCAATTAGAACCGCCTCAGCTTGACGCGATCGTTTTGGCGTTGCTGCCATCCCGCCATAAGCAAGACGCGCTTCTGTAATCACTTCACCGTCAAAGTGCAGGGCAAATCCGGCACAAACAGCAGAAATATCTTGATCGAACCGTTTAGAAATTTTGTAAGTTTTGAACTGCACATTTTCCGCACGATGGGGAACGATAATTTTCTCAATGAACTCTCCCGGTTGGCGATCCTGTTTGCCGTAAGCAATAAAGTAGTCTTCTAAGGGAATCGTGCGCGTACTGGAGACATGATGCAAAACAATTTTTGCCCCCAGCGCAATTAAAGGGGGCATACTATCCCCAATGGGAGAACCGTTGGCAATGTTGCCACCAATTGTCCCGGAATTGCGGATGTGAACTGAACCGAGTCGGCGCAATAATTCACCCATGCTGGCATCGTTTTGAGCAAGCGCCTCAAATGCCTCGGTATAAGTGATGGCAGCGCCAATTTCCGTTGCTTGATCTGTCGTGATGATCTCCCGTAAGGCGGTCACATTGCCAGTATAAATAATGACCGGGAGATGACGGTGTTGCTTGGTTACCCATAACCCGACATCAGTGCCTCCAGCCAGTAAAGTTGCCTCGGGATATTCCGCTAAGGTTTCCGCCAGTTCTTCTAAGGTAACGGGTGCCAAATATAGACTGCCCTCGGCTTCATACCGGAACAGCGTTTTCCGTTGCAAGGCTTTGAACGCTTCTGGGTGAGTCTCTAGGCAGTGGGAACCGTTTTGTGTGGCTTTCCGGGCTGCATCTAAAATGGGGCGGTAGCCCGTGCAACGACACAAATTTCCCGCGATCGCGTCTTGAATGTCTTCATCATTGGGGGCAGGGTGATTATGATTCAAGCAACTTAATGCCATAACAAACCCTGGCGTACAAAACCCACATTGCGAACCGTGACAATCCACCATTGCCTTCTGAACTGGATGTAACGTGCCATCAGCAGCTTTGAGATGTTCAATCGTAATCACTTCCCGACCGTCTAAAACGGGTAAGAAGACAATGCAAGCATTAACTGCTTTATACATTATTTCTGTCCCTTTGGCACTCGGTTCACCAATAATGACGGTGCAAGCCCCGCAATCGCCCTCAGCGCAGCCTTCTTTCGTCCCGGTGAGTCGCACTTGCGTCCGTAAATATTCCAAAACTGTCATAGTGGGTGACAGCCCGGACACAGTTTGTTTTTTGCCATTGAGAATAAATGTAATTGGCTCTGTCATTGCAAATATTCATTGGAATTCCTACTCCAGTTCTCCAATGACTCGCATCTTAGATATTATTCAAAATAATTCTCTGAGCAGTCGTATAGGAAATTACAAGATGTCCCCTCTCCATGCTTTCATTCAAGGCTTACCGAAAATCGAGTTGCACGTCCACATTGAGGGCACTCTCGAACCAGAATTAATGTTTAGCTTAGCTCAGCGCAATCAAATTCAACTTCCTTATCCGTCAGTGGAAGAGTTACGTCA
>CAZBPR010000035.1:0-22710 GCA_964493825.1 uncultured Dactylococcopsis sp. | reverse complement strand
AGGCTTACCAGTTTGGCAACTTACAGGATTTTTTAGACCTTTATTATCAAGGCATGAGTGTGCTACAAACTGAGCAAGATTTCTATGACTTGACGTGGGCGTATCTCAAGCGCATTGCCGATCAAAATGTTGTCCATACTGAAATTTTTTTCGATCCCCAAGGTCATACCAGTCGTGGTGTTTCGTTTGCAACCTTGATCAATGGGATTACTGCAGCGCTAAAAGATGCGCAAACTCAATTCGGAATCACGTCCAAGCTGATCCTTTGTTTCCTCCGTCATCTCAGTGAAGAAGATGCTTTCCAAACTCTGGAAGCAGCCTTACCCTACCAGGATCAAATAATCGGTGTGGGTTTAGATAGCTCGGAATTGGGTCATCCCCCCTCAAAATTTAAACGGGTGTTTGCAAAAGCTCATGCTGAGGGATTTCTAGCAGTAGCCCATGCCGGTGAAGAAGGACCCCCAGCTTATGTGTGGGAGGCACTGGATCAATTAAAAGTCCACCGGATTGATCATGGCAATCGTGCCTTGGAAGATGAGAGGTTAGTCAAGCGCCTTGTGGAAGAAAAAATGATACTGACAGTTTGCCCACTCAGTAACCTAAAACTCTGTGGTGTGAAAGATTTGCGCGATCATCCTCTGAAAACAATGCTGGATTTAGGTTTAAAAGCAACGGTCAATTCTGATGATCCGGCGTATTTTGGTGGCTATATGACTGAAAATTATCAAGCGATTACAGAGGCGCTTAATTTACAGCAAGACGACATCAAGCAATTGGCAGAAAATAGTATTGATGGGAGTTTTCTCTCTTCGATTGAAAAAGCTACCCTGAAAACACAGCTTAATGAATATATTATTCAAAAAAGCTATTGACAGCCACGCGATGTCCTTCGGACAGTCGCAAAGCGACATCGCGCATTCCTAGGTAAAATATTAATCGCGCTACCATAACAGTGTTTCTCATCGCGATAAAGCCTCATGTATCAAACCGATCCGCCTTTACCGCCCAAAGAGACCCTTCCCACCATGTACGACCTCAAAAGTGAAGACCCAGAGGAACCGGGTTTGCCTGACGAATTTCATGATTTACAACCGCAACTGCTACGGGAAACCTTTCAACCCCCGACCTATTCCCCCGAAGAAATTTTTATTGGCACGGACCTCAATCTTTACTACGATGTCCGTCATCCCCAATGGTATAAACGTCCTGACTGGTTTGCAGTGGTGGGTGTGTCTCGTCTTTATGAACAGCAAGATTTGCGGTTGAGTTATGTGATCTGGCAAGAAGGAGTGAGTCCGTTGGTGGCGGTGGAGTTGCTTTCTCCTGGTACGGAAAAAGAAGATTTAGGACAAACCTTGCGAGATGTCACTCAACCACCCACTAAATGGGAAGTATATGAGCAGATTTTGCGAATTCCCTATTATGTTGTGTTTGATCGCTACACGGATCGATTGCGCGCATTTACTTTACAAGGAGAACGATATCAGGAGTTAGATTTAGAAAGGGGGCAACTTTGGATTCCCAGTTTAGAACTAGGGTTAGGATTATGGTCGGGAAGCTATGATGGGATTAATCGGCAGTGGTTGCGTTGGTGGGATGGGCAAGGAAACTGGATTCCTACCATAGTGGAACAGCGGGAACAAGAACGACAACGAGCTGACCAAGAGAAACAACGAGCCGATCGCTTGGCGCAAAAGCTGAGAGAATTCGGCATCGATCCCGATACACTTTCCTCAGAAGAGGTCTAACGTTTCAAGGACTGGAAAAGGCTAACGTGACGCGATCGCGAGATGAGGAATCGATGAGAAATAGAAGTAAATACAAAGATTTGCGCCACCGTACATTGAAAGCGCGATCGCGCTGTTTTTCTTTGCTATTGCGTTACTCCCACTTCCTGGTATCCTAAACGTTTTGGGCAGTCTAAAAACATGGAGCCTTGATGACGAGTGCAATGACATGGGTGGAAAAAGCCTTTTAAACTAAAGGTAAACGAATAATCGTTTTTTCAACTCAATTCCTGTCCTCGTTTCAGCTACCTAAATCAGTAAACCTGATCAATCAAAAGCAATGACAAATGTCGGAGATCAAATTGAAGCGGGAAATGCAAATTGGTCATTTAGTGGGGAGATGAATAAACACTTTGATCAACACATTAAGAAATCGATTCCCTTTTATGAAACCAGTCATAAATTAGGGATTAGCATTTCTGATTTTTTCTTAGGCGATGGATCAATTTGCTACGATTTAGGATGTTCCACTGGCAGTTTATTAGCCAGTTTAGCGGAGCATCATCAAGGAAAGCGCGTGCAATTTATTGGCATTGATGTCGAACCCGATATGGTAAATTATGCCCAAGCTGTTTGCCAACCGTTTCCTAATATTGAAATTCGGAATGAGAGTTTGATTGATTTAGAGTTAGAAAAGGCTGATTTGATTATTGCTTACTACACAATGCAGTTTATTAAGCCGAAACATCGTCAAGTTTTATTTAACCGCATTTATAAAGCACTGAATTGGGGCGGTGGCTTGCTCTTATTTGAAAAAGTTCGCAGTCCGGATGCCCGTTTTCAAGATATGATGACAACGCTTTACACGGATTATAAGCTAGATCAAGGCTACTCTGGGGATGAAATTATTGCCAAAAATCGGAGTTTGAAAGGGGTGTTAGAACCATTTTCTCATGAGGGGAATTTGGGCTTATTGCAAAGAGCAGGATTTGTTGATATTACAACGGTGATGAAATATATTTGTTTTGAAGGTTTTCTAGCAATCAAATAAGTTGGAGGAGGTCATAAAAAAATGATTGTTGCTACGTTTTATAAGTTTATTAAGTTAGATCAGTTAGAGGCATTACAGAACAAGCTCAAGACGTTTTGTGAAAATAATGGCATTATGGGAACGATTCTTTTAGCGAAAGAAGGAATTAATTCCACAATTGCGGGTGAAAAAGACAGTATTGATCAGTTTTTTCAACTCCTACAAGAAGATGAACGGCTTGCAGATATGCAACCCAAATTGACAGAAACAGATGAAGCGCCTTTTCTGCGATTAAAAGTAAAAATTAAACCCGAAATTGTCACGATGGGGGTTGAAGAAATTGAACCGGCAATTACCACAGGAAAAAATATTGATCCCAAAACTTGGAATGAGATGATTTCTGATCCAGACGTGTTAGTGATTGATACTCGCAATGATTACGAATATAAAGTGGGAACGTTTCACAATGCGATTTCTCCACATACCGATAGTTTTCGTCAATTTCCTGAATTTGTGGAAGAAAATCTTGATCCGAAAAAGCATAAGAAAATTGCAATGTTTTGCACGGGAGGCATTCGGTGTGAGAAAGCGAGTGCGTATTTAGTAGAAAAAGGGTTTGAAGAAGTCTATCAACTCAATGGTGGCATTTTGAATTATTTAGAAACAGTTTCCTCGGAAGAATCGTTATGGGAAGGGGAATGTTTTGTGTTTGATCAACGAGTTGCGGTTACTGAGGATTTAGACACTGGCAATTATGAATTGTGTTACGCTTGTAGCCAGCCTTTATCCCCTGAAGATCGGCAATCAGAGAAATATGAACCGGGGATTTCTTGCCCGTATTGCTATGATCATTTAAGCGAAAAACAGCGCGATCGCTGCAGAGAACGTCGGCGACAACAAGAACTTGCTAAACAACGCAATCAAAAGCACGTTGGCGCAAAACTCCATCATTGATCGGCTTGGGCTTCCTCTTTCTCCTCATCACCATGAGACGGGCGTTTCTGCCATTGAGCATAGAAATCGTTTTTTGGAAAATGAACGCTCTGGATTGCCCATTCTGGCAGCTCTTTGCCCGTTTTTTCACAATTCCTGCAGGGCAACTGGCAATGCCCACCCTATTCTCTGATTTAAAACTCATGGCAAAAATAAACAAAGCAAACCGAAATCGAACGATTGCTCTCAGCGAAAAAGAAAAAAATGATTATAGTAAACAGTTAATCACGCTTCAGCAGGCTGTTCTTTTAGAACAAATTATTAATCAAGTCATCTATCAAGATATTTTTACCGTTATCGATCAACTTCCTAACACTTTTATTGATTTATTATTTATTGATCCGCCTTATAACCTCAGGAAAATATTTAATCGCAGTCGCTTCCCAAAAATGACGGATGAAAAATATGAAGCATGGCTAGATAGCTGGTTGCAGCCAATGGTGAGACTTTTAAAACCAACGGCATCTGTTTATATTTGTGGGGACTGGGTTTCATCCAGTGCGATTTATCGGGTAATGTCTCAATATTTGATGATTCGCAATCGTATTACTTGGGAACGGGAAAAAGGGCGCGGTGCTAAGTCAAATTGGAAAAACTGTTCTGAAGATATTTGGTTTGGAACTGTTTCCGATCAATATTATTTTAATCCGGATGCCGTAAAGCTAAAAAAGAAAGTAATCGCACCCTACAAAGTGAATGGAAAACCAAAAGATTGGACAGAAGAAAAACAAGGCAATTATCGGTTGACGCACCCTTCAAATCTTTGGTCAGATCTCACAGTTCCCTTTTGGTCAATGCCTGAAAATACTGATCATCCCACACAGAAACCGGAAAAACTTTTAGCAAAAATTATCTTAGCCAGTTCTCAAGAAGGAGATCTAATTTTTGACCCCTTTTTAGGCGTGGGAACAAGTGCTGTGGTTGCCAAAAAACTGAATCGCAACTATAGCGGTGTCGAAATTGATTTCGACTATGCTTGTTTAGCCCAAAAACGACTTGCACTCGCAGAACAAGATCCAACAATTCAAGGGTATGCAGATGGGGTTTTCTGGGAGAGAAACTCTCTTCCTCGTCAACGCTAATCCCCAAATAATAACTGAAAACAATAGAGGTTTAGCTCTATCTTTCAAAAAACCTTAAGACAAACTTTTCAGCCCTTTGTGCTCTCTGTGTCTCTGTGGTTATATCAAATCACTTCAAACTCCCCAGGCAGGATTCGAACCTGCGACTAATCGGTTAACAGCCGACCGCTCTACCGCTGAGCTACTGAGGATTACAAGCGTTGCCTCTTAAGCAACAGTAATACATTATAAACACAGGATTATTAACTTGGCAAGGGGTCACTCAATTTTTTTTCTTACCGCAATGCACCCACAAGTTGCTAGACTGTTGTAACGGACTTTTGGACAGCTCTCCTTAGATCATGGTAAGTTTCCTTTTAGAAGTTGGCACTGAAGAACTCCCTGCAGATTTTATTGAAAGCGCGATCGCGCAATGGCAAATTCGCATTCCCAATACCCTACAAGAACAGTCTTTAAAGCCGGAAACGATTCAGGTTTACGGAACACCGCGTCGTTTAGCGGTTGTCATCACCGGATTACCGGAAAAACAAGCGGATCGGGAAGAAGAAATTAAAGGTCCCCCCGCCAGTGCTGCCTTTAAAGATGGCGAACCGACAAAAGCAGCACAAGGCTTTGCGAAAAAACAAGGAGTAGCATTAGAAGACCTCGAAATTCGCCCTACGGAGAAAGGAGACTTCGTTTTTATTAAAAAAGTTATTACGGGTCGCCAAACTTCGGAAATTTTGCAGGAATTGACCCCAGATTGGATTTTTAATTTAGAAGGGAAACGATTTATGCGCTGGGGTGATGGGGATTTACGCTTTCCACGCCCAATTCGCTGGTTAGTCACGCTGTTAGATGAACAGGTATTACCCGTTGCCTTAGAAAATGGATCAGAGACGATTCAGGGGAGTCATTTATCTTGGGGTCATCGAGTACTCTCCCCCCGAAAAATTTCGATTCCTCATCCCAAACAATACGTAGCAACCTTAACCGAAGCAAAAATTACGGTTGATCCTGAAGCAAGAAAACGCGCGATCGCGCAGCAAGTGCAACAGCAAGCCCAAGCCAAAGGCGGATCTGCTGTTTTAGATGAAGATTTACTTGCAGAAGTCACCCACTTAGTGGAATTTCCCTTTGTGGTCACGGGGAAATTTGATGAGGAATTTCTTAACCTTCCGCCAGAAGTCATCACTACAGAAATGATTAGCCACCAGCGCTATTTCCCCGTCTGGAAAGATGAGAGTGCCCAAGAACTCCTCCCCTACTTTATGACTGCTGCTAACGGCGATCCCAATAAAGCCGATATCATTATCCGTGGGAATGAACGCGTGATTCGCGCCCGCTTAGCCGATGGTCAATTCTTTTACAATACGGATTTAAGCCAACCCTTAGCCGACTATATTCCCCAACTCGATACAGTGACGTTCCAAGAAAAACTCGGATCAGTGGGAGATAAAGTAAGACGGATTCAGGAATATGCCCGCTGGGTGTGTGAACAGCTAGAGGTCTCGGAAACTGAGAAGCAGCAAATTCAACGGGCGGCAAAACTCTGTAAAGCGGATCTGGTGACGCAAATGGTTGGGGAATTTCCTGAACTGCAAGGGATTATGGGGGAAAAATATGCCCGTGCTAGCGGTGAAGAGGAAGCCGTGGCTCATGCTATCTCTCAACATTATCTCCCGAAAGGGGCGCATGATCATCTGCCTGACCAAATTGTAGCCCAAGTGGTTGCCATCAGCGATCGCGCAGATACTCTAGTTAGTATTTTTGGCTTAGGGATGATTCCCAGCGGTTCTTCCGATCCGTTCGCCCTCCGTCGTGCCGCCAATGGCATCATTAGTATTATTTGGGGGGACAACCTTGCTTTGAACCTCCAACAACTCCTCAAACAGGGAGTCGATCACTTTATTCGTACCTTTGGCGAAAGTAAACACACTACAACATTACTTTCCCAACTCCAAGACTTTTTCTTGCAGCGGATACGCACACTTTTAGCAGAGAAAAATATTGATTACGATCTCATCAATGCCGTTTTAGGCGAAAATGATGAAGAATATACCCAACGGGCACTCACGGCGGTTTTAGATGTCCAAGCCAGGGCACAATTTCTTCAAGAAATCCGGGAGAACCAAGTGTTGGATTCCATTTATGAAACAGTTAATCGTTCTACCCGATTAGCAGAAAAAGGCACCCTTGATCGGCAAACACTTGATCCTCACGGCGTCGTTGATCCCAACTTATTTGAACAAAACTCTGAAAAAGCCTTTTACGAGGCACTAATTGAACTGCTTCCCAAAACCCAAACGAGTCGCGAAAAACGAAATTATCAGCAACTGGTTGATGGTTTAGGAGAAATCACCCCCACTGTCAGCACTTTCTTTGATGGGGAAGATAGTGTGTTAGTTATGGCAGAAGACCCTGCTATTCAGCAAAATCGTCTCCGTTTATTAGGATTACTGCGGAATCATGCTCGGATTTTGGCAGATTTTGGGCAAATTGTGAAAAATCAATAATTAACATTTCGATGCGACTGAATACAGCATAACCTTGTCGTATTACCGAAATTTACTCAAAAATAATGGTCTTTTTGCCATTCACTAAAACCCGATTTTCGGTATGATACTCGATCGCGCGAGCTAAAACTAAACGTTCTAAATCTCTTCCTTTGCGCACTAAATCCTTAAGGGAATCACGGTGAGAAATCCGAATAATATCTTGCTCGATAATTGGGCCTTCATCCAAGTCTGCAGTGACATAGTGGCTAGTCGCCCCGATAATTTTAACCCCTCGAACATAAGCCTGTGTATAAGGACTGCGACCAATAAATGCTGGTAAAAAAGAGTGATGAATATTAATAATTTGATTGGGATAAGCATCAACCATTTGTGGCGTGAGAACTTGCATATAACGCGCCAGAATCACCGTATCAATTTTGTATTCGGCTAAGAGTTCCAGTTGCTTTTTCTCTTGTTCTTCTTTATTGTCATGAGTAATCGGGAGAACATAATAAGGAATGCCATAATGTTCGGCGAGGGGCTTTAAGTCAGGATGATTCGAGACAATGAGGGGGATCTCAACTGAAAATTCTCCAAGACGATGACGCCATAGAATTTCTTGCAGACAATGATCGGATTTCGATACAAAAATAGCAAGTCTGGTCTTTTCTTCTGAAAAGTGGATGTTCCAAGTGGCGTCAACTTCTTTGGCGAGTGGAGTCAAGGCTGCTTTCAACTCAGACGCAGGAATCGTAAAGTTTTCCATATCCCAAGCGATGCGTGCGGAAAATATGCCTTCATTCGCATCGACGTGCTGGTCTAAGTCAAGGATATTCCCCCCTCGTTGAAAAATGAAGTTGGAGAGACGGGAGACTAATCCCATGCGATCGCGACAGGAAAACAATAAGATCGCTTTTGAACTATCCTGAGACATCGTAAACACACCCTCCTTACTGAAAGAGTTAGAGGTTGCGTGTTCCTAAATCCACGGAAAGACGCTTCCTCTGACCGTTAGTCAGCTTGAATTGTACCTGAAACGCGCGATCGCTGAAACTCTCAATAACCGATGTTTTCTTACTGATTACGACAGGAAGATAAACCTTTTTCAATGCTTTTATGGTGCAGGGGAAAATTTTCCCAGTAATAATGCGATCAGCTTGAGATGAGGAGTGCTGAATCAAATCAGGTAAGGTGAGGAGGATTTCTGCTCGCAGGGCGAGCCTTGCGTTGGATTACCTAAATTTGAGTCGATACTGGCTGCAAACCCGTTGTTGTTCGGGGGTCATTTTTTCAAAACGACGAATAAAGTCCGCTTCGGCGCGTTCGATCATTTCTCCAACAGTATTAGAAGAGGTATAGATCATCGCTTCTAAGACGCTTATGGTTAGGGTGTCAATATCATCGCCAGGTTTAGCGTTTTCAGTAATATTGGCAATGATTTCTTCTAAAGAAAAGACATAAGCGTGAGGATAATTTTGTTGAGTCGCCTCTACATATTGTGTATGTAAGCTTTGCAGTGTCGTTGTTTTTTCGGTTGTTAATACCATATCGTCTTTGTTTTACTGCTCGACATTTTTAGGTTACTGACTGTTAAGTTAAGTTACTGTTTATTGTGAACCTTCTATCTTTGCCTTGACTTTTTTCTCGATTAGTGCTCTTATAAATCTATCTCAAGGAAGAAAGCGCGATCGCCTTTTGAGCAGTGGGTGTGGCGTAATTTGATTGATAACAAAAAATTGTTTGAATTGGTTAGTTTTCAGTGATCAATCATTCCTGACAGAGAAAAATCAACCCTTGTCCCTACCTTGTAGGTTCGCGATAAAGAATTTTTCTAAGAAAATAGTAATTGCTGTTGTGACTCAAACCTGAGATTGTTCTCGATTGAATCAAGAAGGATTATATTGCGCCTGCTCGCAGAGCGAGCATGATTTTTGTCACTTAAACTTTAATCGATACTGATTACAAACCTGTTGTTGTTCAGGAGTCATGCTTTCAAAACGACGAATAAAGTCCGCTTCAGCCCGTTCAATCATTTCTCCAACTGTATTGGAGGCAGTATAGATCATTGCGTCTAAAACACTTTCGGTTAAAGCGTTAATATCATCACTCGGTTCAGCATTTTCGCTAACGTTAGCAATAATTTCTCCTAGAGAAAAGATGTAACTGTCAGGATAATTTTGTCGAGTCGCCTCCACATATTGAGTATGCAACACTTGTAGTGTTTTTCTTCTTTCGGCAGTTAAGACCATATACGCTTGAGTTGTACTATTCGATACCTTCAGGTTACTGATTGTTGATTGCTGTTACTTCTGTCTGTAGAAAGAAAGCGCGATCGCGTCTCATTAAACCTGCGGTATAGTGTTAGCGAATAGATAGAGTATTCTGTCTTGAATATCATTGAAATTAAAGATGATGGCTTAGCTCAATTAATCAAGAAAACAGATCTTTAATCGATATAAACAATCCTAATTTTTTAGAAAATTATAATTAATAGGTCTGTTTTAAAAATAGAGAGAAGATCAAAAATCTTCCACCGAGCCAATTTAAGGGTTGGGGTGAAGTCCAACCTCAACTCTTTCAGGAAATAGTAGAAGTCCTCAAACCGAAACTCAATGTGAAGACAGGTTTGAGGCACCATTTGGAAATGACTGGGGTTGGAGAAATTATTTCTCTACTAAAACGCGATTGTATCCGTAGGTATCTTCTCCTCGAATCATTAAGGTCTTCCACTTATCTAACTTGAGTAGAGAAACGTTTTGAACTCGGTAAGAATGTCCTTCTTTCAACATCTTCTCTGAATAGATGCGTGTCTCTGGAGATACAATCCGACCATTAACAGCCCAACGCTCTTCCTGGGTTGTATTCGCTAAAGAACCATGGATTAATCGCTCACTGAAAATAAAAAATTGTCCTGCTTTCATTTCAATGCACTGCACTTGCTCAGGTTGAATGGGATATTCAACAGAGACAGCCATGGTACCAAAACGATTTTTTTCTTGACCAGAGTTGGTGTTAGCCTTGTATTCTTGAGCAGTAATGGGGTATACATCTTTATGAGTACCTGGAATAACCACCATAGCTCCTTTCTCAGCGGTTACATCGGTCAGAGCAATCCAAATCGTTACCTGAAATAACTCTTCATCGTTTCGTGGCTCTAAAACTGATTCAATCATGTTGTCTGATAAATAAGTGGTGGCTTGATGCCAAGGCGTTCCACAATTGGAAGATTTCTTAGGGAAGAATTGGGTTCGCCACAACATGAGATTTGGTCCGAGGAGTTGAGCGCAGCGCTCAGTAATTGCTGGGTGTTTAAACATCTGGCGCAATCTTAAATCATCCAGATAACGATCGCGCGATCGCATTCTCATCAGAGCAACTTGCTGATTGCTTAAAACATTGCCTTTACCATTAGTTGCTTTTTCTTTAAGGTCGAGTTCAAAATCTCCATCTTCAAAGGAATAGACAGAGGAAGTGGTATCTGCCACAAGATCAACAATATGTTTTTTGAGGTCACCCGCCTCTTCTGGCGTCATCAAGGTAAATGGACCCAGATATCCATTGTCATAAAAGAAACGGATCTCCGCTTCGCTAAATTGATAATCTTCATCAACTTTTACCTTAGGTTGAAAGGAAGTTGGGATCCGTAGCTTGGCATAGTAATCCATATATACCTTGCGACCCGCTGTTTTGAAGGTTAGCCAAAACATAGCATGATTCCACCCGAGGGGCAGTAAGTGACTCACTGTTTTGGGCAAAAACCGATGAGTAAACTTCAGCTTAGCCAGGAAGTACAAGGTGGCAAATTTTAAGCGGAAAAATTTTCCTTGGCGCAGTGTCTCAATTAATCTCATGGTTGTGTAGGATGTTTCAGTCTAGTGAAGAATGGGGAAACTAGATGACACCTAATCTTGAAAAGTGATAAAGGATAAACAATTTATAGCATTTTCGGAACAGGATTGATCATCGACAACAGAAATTGCCAGGGCATAAGTGTTGAAGATGATGCTGAATGATTTCAAAAATGCTGGAAAAGTTGCTAATCTGCTAGAAGGGGTCAACGATTCATGAGAACCTATATTTATGGAAACGATTTGGGAACTTGATTTCTACTCTCGTCCAATTCGAGATGAAAACAATAAAAAGCTGTGGGAAGTCTTAATTTGCGAAAGTCCCCTCCAAGTGGAAGCAACCGAAACAGAACTATTTCGCTATCATAAGTTTTGTTCGGCACAAAATGTGAACTCTATTTTCTTGCAAGACGCCTTGAATGAGGCAATCGAAAAGGCAGGCACTACACCCAAAAAAATTCGCTTCTTTCGTCGTCAAATGAATAATATGATTACGAAAGCCTGTGATGATTTAGAGATTACCGCTTTACCGAGCCGGCGGACTTATGCTTTGAATAAGTGGCTACAAGAGCGATTAGAACAAGTGTATCCTCAGCAGGAAGGGTACGATGAAAATGCGGTGAGTAATGTCTCGGTCCAATATCCGGCAGAAAATGCATTGATTCTTCCTGATGCAATTCGTGGCGATAAGGGGGATAAGTGGGCATTTGTCACTTTAGAGGCAGCCGCTTTTCAGGACATGGAAGAGTGGGACATTAGTTTTGGGGAAGGATTCCCTCTCTCATTGTTTGAACTGACTCCTGAAACGAAAATTCCGGGTTTGGTGATTTTTTCACCGCGAGCGATGCCCTTTGCCGGTTGGATGTCAGGGATTGAACTGTCCCAAATTCAGCTACAACAGGGCAGTTTACCTCGTCTCGTTTTACAAACAGGCAGTAGTGAATGCTGGATTTTAGCGGATATTACTAATCCGGAAACCCTCAAGGAAGCACAAGGGTTTGACACTGCCAAAAAGCAGGCGAAAGGGGTTCACTTCCTCGCCATTCAGACCGATCCAAGTTCCGAATCCTTTGCAGGCTTTTGGTTACTAGCATGATCAATCCGGAAGAAGTGTTAGAAACGGCACAAAAACAAGGGGCAGAGGAAGCGGAAGTTTATCAAATGATCTCCTCTTCTCATCCGGTCTATTTTGAAGCTAATCGCCTCAAACAGCTCGAAACCATTGAATCAGAAGGCATTGCCTTACGAGTATGGCAGGATCACGCTCCTGGGGTAACAGTTGCTTATGGGGAAGTCTCGCCTCACCAATTAGTGGAACGGGCGTTAGCATTGTGTTCATTGAATCCCCCAGAAACGATTGAACTGACGGCTGAACATCGCCGGGTGTATCCAACACAAGGCAATTTGGTCAGCAGAAATGATTTGGTTGCAATCGGTGAAAGCGCGATCGCGCAACTCTCTGACTTCAATTCGAGTGTTATTTGTAGTGGGGAACTCGATTGTGAACAACACACCACGCGCCTCCTCAATAGCCGAGGCACAGATTGTCAATATACTGATATTAGTCTCAGTGCTTTTTTTCAAGTCGAATGGGTACGAGGTGAAGATTTTTTAGGCATTGCTGATGGTAGGGAAGGGGCAGATACCCTTGATTTAGAAGCGGTGCAACAACGGATTGCTCAAGCGATGACATGGGCGCAAGCAACCGTTTCCGCACCGCGAGGACAAGTTCCCATTATTTTTACTCCCAAATCAGCCCCTCTTTTCTGGGAGACAGTGCTGGCTGCCCTCAATGGCAAGCGGGTTTGGGAAGGATCGTCCCCTTGGGCGGATCGCGCCCTGGAATCGGTCATGTCAGAACAAATTACATTATGGCAAGATCCAACCCGCAACCCTGAACGCTGTCCCTTTGATGATGAAGGCACACCGACTCAGCAATTGACGTTAATTGAAGAAGGACGGTTAAAGCAATTTTATCGCGATCGCGCGATCGGACGTTTATTGGGAACAGGTAGCAGTGGGAATGGCTTTCGTCCCAGTTTAGGGCGTTATCCCACCCCAAGTCTTATTAACTTAATTGTTGCCCCGGGGAAAGGAACCTTAGAAACATTAATCTCACAACTGGATAACGGAATCGTGATTGATCAACTTTTAGGCGGCGATGCTGATCTTTCAGGAGATTTTTCCGCCAATATTGAACTGGGCTATCGGGTTGAAAAAGGACAAGTGACGGGTCGGGTGAAAGATACCATGGTTGCCGGCAATATTTATACTGCTCTCAATCAGCTCATTACTTTGGGTGGAGATGAGCAAATTAATGAATCCTATGTCACTCCTTCGCTGCTAGTAGAGGGTTTATCGGTGATCAGTTAAAACATAAATATTGAGAAGCTGCTGCGGCACTCATCGGTTGAGCAAAATAATAGCCCTGTCCTAAATCGCAACCGAGTTGTTTTAATTGAGCTAATTGTGAAGTCGTTTCAATTCCTTCTGCAGTGACCTTCATGCCCAATGCTTTTCCTAAATCGACGATGGCGCGGATAATAGGAATATTACTCGCATCGCTATCCAAGAAACTAATAAATGCCCGATCAATTTTCAGGTTATCGACCGGAAATTGTCGTAAATAACTTAAAGAAGAATACCCAGTACCAAAATCATCAATACTCACTTGAATGCCCCGTGAGCGCAAGGCTTCAATCAGTTGCACTGTTTGCTGGGGATTTTCTACAATTAGGGTTTCTGTAATTTCCAATTTCAATTGTGGGGGGGGTAAGCCAGTTTTTTCTAAAACTGAATCAATATCACGCAGGAGATTTTCATTGCGAAACTGGAGAGGGGATAAATTGACACTAATTTGTAAATCTGACCAACCCTGTTTTTTCCAAACTTGTAATTGCTGACAAGCTTTTTCTAAAATGAGGATTCCGACGGGAATAATCAACCCCGTTTCTTCCAAACAAGTAATAAATTCTCCGGGAAATACTAACCCTTCTGTTGGATGTTGCCAGCGTATCAGGGCTTCAAAGCCACAAATCTGATCTTGCTTTAAGTCAATAATAGGTTGATAGTAAACTCGAAATTCATCTTCCACTAAAGCCTGACGCAGTTCTTTTGCCAGTTGTAACTTTCGTTTCGTGATTGTGTACATTGCTGGCTGAAATAACTGATGATTGTTTTTCCCTTCTCGTTTTGCCCAATTGAGGGCAGTATCGGCATTACGGAGAATTCCTTCTGCATCTTTTTCCACACCGATTGTTTGATAAAACACTCCCATAGAAATGGAGAGATAGATTTGTTGGTCACGAATTAAAAAGGCACTGCTAAAGGCATCAAAAATCTGATCAATAATATGCTGGACTCTCGCTTCGCTTTCCACCTGCATTAAGAGGGCACAAAAGTCATCTTCTCCCAAGTGGGATAGGACATCATTCGCTCCCAAACAGAGCTCAACGCGATCGCGAATGCCTAACAGAGCGCGATCGCCAATTTCATACCCATAGCAACTATTAACTAACTGAAATTCATCACAATCAAAATAAAGCAGAGCAAACGGTTTACCCGCACTCAAAACATCATTTAACTGTTGCAATAGAGAAAAACGACTGGCTAAGCCCGTTAGGGGATGATACCAAATTAGATTTTGTAGTTCCTGAGTCCGAGCTTGTACTCTTTGTTCTAGCGTATCGTTCAGTTCCGAAATTTTTCGATATTGGTCACTAATGCGCAGCATGGAGCGCACTCTTGCCCGTAATTCTGTGCCATTAATCGGTTTACCAATAAAGTCATCCGCTCCCGCCTCTAGACACTGAGATAAGTTCACAGTTGTGTTCAGCGCCGTCACCATAATGATGGGAATACCTTGCAATGCCTGATCGCGCTTAATCATTTGGCACAACTCCAGCCCATTGATTTCTGGCATCATCAAATCGAGCAGGATCAAATCAATTTTGCATTGTTGCAATTGCTGTAAAGCCATCCTTCCATGTTCTGAATAATGAAAGTGATAACCCTGGGTGTAGAGTAAACTTTCAATGACATCATAGTTATTGGGATCGTCATCGATCACAAGAATAGCTGGTGCAGCGTCAGGGGATATCTCCATGAACTTACGACTACTGTTGGTTGAGTACCATCATAATTGATGCGTGAACTTCACGCTGCTTATAAGGCTTTAAAATGTAGCCATGACTGCTACTTTCTTGCACCCGTTTTAAGGTCTCTTCATCGCTGTAAGCTGTTAAGTAAATCACTGGAATATCAAACTTTTCCCGGATTTTTTTTGCAGTTTCAATGCCATCCATTTCTCCAGCAATGACAATATCCATTAAGACCAAATCAGGCGGATTCTGCTCAATCAGTTCCAGCGCTTTTTCTCCAGAAGAAGCAGTTCCCACAACGTCATAATTGAGCTTCTCCAACTGCCGAGCTAGCGATTTAGCAATAATTAATTCATCTTCAACAATAAAAATTTTTCCCTGGCTGCTGATCATGCATTCTCCTTAGATTCTTTAATAGCGTTGACGATACTTGACTTCTCGAAAAGTAATCTGAAAACTTGCCCCTTTTTCATTGGCAATGGTTAATTCCCCTTGAATTTGCTCAGTCAAGGTCAAAATCAGTTCCATACCTAGAGATTTGAGCTGCATTGGCTCAAAGTTTTGCGGTAATCCTACGCCATTATCTTTAATTTTTAAAGTGATTTTTTCAGAATCTTTACTTTGCCATAACCCAACCCAAACTTCTCCTTCATCGGAATCAGGGAAGGCATGTTTTAGGGCATTAGAAATGACCTCATTGACAATCAAACCACAAGGATTAGCGGTTTCTATATTCAGCCAAACCGGTTCTAATCCCAACTTTAACTCAATTTTTTGGGTATCGGTAAAATAAGAGTCCGACAAAGTTTCTGCTAGCTCTTCTAAATATTCAGCAAAGTTAATGCGACTGAGTCCAGTACTGCGATAAAGTTTTTGATGAATTAATGCCATGGAGTGAACCCGGTTGCGGCTTTCGTTTAGTAAAGAAGAAACCCTTTGATCTCCGGCATAATCTCCTTGTAATTCGAGCAAATTCGAGACAACTAATAAATTATTTTTAACACGGTGATGAATTTCTTTTAAGAGTAATTCTTTTTCGTGTAACGATTTTTTTAGTTTTTCTTCGTCTCGCTTGCGTTCAGTAATATCCCGATACATCCATAAATGACCGTGACAAAAACCATCCAGTAAAATGGGGGCATAATCCCGCTCTAAATTACGCCCATTTTGTAACTGCCATTCCTCATTATTTACAGAGCTTTGTTTTTGTAACAGGAGCTGGTTTTGTTCACTAAATTTTTGCGGTTCTGATAAGCAAGTTTGATAATAAGCTTCTAATTCAGAATTCATTTTTCCAGCCAGAACATCCAGTTCAGGATTAAGATTAAAAATTTCATAAAAAGCTTGATTGGCTAAAATCACATCCCAATTTTTGTCCTGAAGCAAAACTCCACTCTTTAAGGTATTCAATAAGGTTGTTAATTGGGTGGTGGTCACTTGCAACTCTCTCTCAGCCTGTTTCCATTCTGTGATATCAAGCCCCACTGTCACAATCGATTGTCCTTGATCATATTTTTGTGCGACAACGAGGTATTCTTGTCGTTTTTTTTGAAAATTAACACCTAGAATCGTTTGTGTAGTTTCTAATTCTGTGGTGTTGATAAATCTCTGCACAAAGGTTTCAAATTCTTGGGCAGCATCTAAAAAACCTAAAGGTTGTCCCATAAATTGATCCGGGGTAATCCCAACGGCTTGCGCAAGTCGTTGATTAACCCCTCGGTAGTGTAAATCGTTTCCGATCCAAGAAATAAAACCGGGAACAGCATCAATCACTGCTTGCAACTGTTCATTTGTCTTTGCTAAAGTGGCTTCTGCTTGTTGACGACAAAGTATTTCTTGTTCGCGACTGTGCAATAAAGTTCGCAATTGATCTTGTTGTTGCTTAATCCGTATTAAAGAGTTGACCCGAGCTTGTAGCTCAAGAGAGTTAAACGGTTTACTTAAAAAATCATCGGCACCAGCGGCTAAAGAGCGTGCGAGGTCTTGTTTACTGGTGAGAGCCGTTACCATGAGAATTGGAATATTTTGCCATTGGGGATGATTTTTCAGTTGCCGACAGATTGTAATTCCATCTTGATCGGGCATCATCACATCGAGGAGAATCAGATCAACCCGTACAATTTCTAATTGCTGCCAAGCATGAGTCGCAGTGCTAGCGTAGTGGAGCTGATATCCTTGATTCGTCAGAGCCGCTTCAATGACATCAAAGTTATTCGGTTCATCATCCACGATTAAAATGGATGGAAGCTCACTTTCTTGGAATTTCATTGGTTTTTATTGTTTAAACCTAGTTAATTTTCAAGATCAAGAAAACCGAAGATTTACCGAAAGAAAATTAGTTTCGAGGTTGATTCTCTCGCGTAGCGTCTTCGAAAATTAAAAATTATGTGCGAATCGCCCAAATTTTTGCTCCGACCTGATCGCTCAATTGCTAGTTAAAATGACCAATCCTTTAAAAAATATCAATTCTTAATGTTTTCTTCTTGGTTAAAAATTCTACGCTTACGACCGGTTGATCAGCGTTATGCCCTACTCGAAGCTTGTTTGATCGGAGTGATTTCAGCACTGGCTGCACTGACGCTGAAACAGGGGATTGGCTTGCTGGGAAGTTATCGCGTGGCAGCCGCTAATGAACACGGTTGGTTGGTGCTTCCACTCGCTGGGTTCTTGTTTGGTGGCTTGACAGGGGTTTGTTTGCAATGGTTGGCTCCGGACGCCGCAGGGGGTGGCATTCCTCAAGTCAAAGCGGTTTTAGCCCAATTACCGATGTCTCTTTCTTTACGTTCGGCGCTTGTGAAACTGTTGGGCACGATTTTTATTTTAGGGGCTGGGTTTACTTTGGGGAGACGAGGCCCTACGGTTCATATTGGGGCGGCTTTAGCGGCACAACTGAGTATTTGGTTGCCGACTTCTCCTCAACACCGTCGGCAGTTAATTGCCGCTGGGGCGGCAGCAGGGTTAGCAGCGGGATTTAATACGCCGATTGCCGGGATTGTCTTTGTTGTGGAAGAGTTAATGCGCGATATTTCTGGGTTTACTCTAGAAACCGCGATTCTTGCTTCTTTTACGGGGGCAGTTGTATCTCGATTATTAGGCTCATCCGATGTCAATCTATCCGGATTAGTCTTGCAAAGAGGATGGGAAGTGACATTTGCCTCTCAGGAAATTCCCTTCTTTTTGTTACTGGGCATTAGTGCAGGACTGCTCGGGGTTTTGTTTAATCGGGGAATTCTATTCAGCTTGCGCTTTTATCAAAATTTGTCTTGGCCGATGCCCTTACGCATTGCCGTGGCAGGATTAATTTCAGGGTTGATTGTGGCGGCGTTACCACCCTTTTTTCAGGATAATGCCGGGTTAAGAGACTTTTTAATTACAGGGGAGGGGGGATGGCAAGTGACCGCGATCGCGCTCATTGCCTATTTTTTTCTGACCCTGATCGCCTATGGTTCAGGAGCCCCTGGCGGCTTATTTTCACCGGCGCTTGTGATTGGTTCTGCGCTTGGGTATCTCATTGGCGTTGGGGAAGTGGCTTTAGTGGGAACAGGCAGTGCCAACACCTATGCCCTGGCCGGAATGGGAGCCATGTTTACGGCAGTGGTTCGCGTTCCGGTGACAGCAATTGTCATTATTTTTGAACTGACAGCGAATTTTGAGTTGGTCCTCCCCTTGATGATTAGCTGTGCGACGGCTTATTTAGTTGCGGAAGGGCTTTCTCAAGGATCGCTCTACCAAGAGTTATTGGCAGCGAAGGGGATTAACCTGAGAGAAGAAACCCAAGTCGATCCGATTCTCGCTCGGGTCAGTGCTGAACAAGTCATGCAATATCCTGTGGAAACCCTGGCCTCGGAGTTAAGTGTAGATGAAACCTGTCAAGCGTTTTCTCGTTCTGCCCATCGCGGGTTTCCCGTTGTCGAACAAGGGAAGTTAGTGGGAATTATTACCCAAACGGACTTAGGAAAATTAATGGGGCGCTCCCAACCGCTAACCTTAAGAGAGGTCATGACGCAGCGACCCGTGAGTGTGAGTCCTGCCGCTCCCTTGCAAGAAGTGCTTTATCTGCTCAATCGTTATCATCTCTCTCATCTGCCGGTAACGAAGCAAGATCGACTCGTTGGCATTATTACCCGTAGTGACATTATTCGCGCCGAAGTAGAAGCTTTGCACGAAAGCGATACTTTAGAGCGGCCACTGGCGCAACGGGTCATTGGCGATCCTTCTTACATTATTTATCAAACCCGCTCCCCCGCAGTCGGGAAAGGACGGATTTTGTTACCGATTACCAATCCCGAAACTGTAGGGGGGTTAACGGAATTTGCCAGCGCGATCGCGCAATATCGCGAAGCCGAACTCGAATTACTCCATCTGATGAAAGTTCCTCGTAACTTAGCTCCTGATCAGGCTTGGGTCAATCCCACCCTCGGTCGCCAATTATTGCAACAAGCAGAAGCCATTGCCAGCCAATATGCCTTGCCGGTGCATACCCAACTCCGAACCACCCATTATCGCAGTGAAGCCATTTTAGAGGTCATCCAAGAACGAAAAATTTCCCTCTTAATTATGGGCTGGCGGGGAACAAAAAACGTTTTCACCGGCCGTTTATTTGGCGATATCACTGGCAAAATGATCCGTCGAGCCGCCTGTGATGTAGTGTTTGTTAAAGGAAGTCGCCAAGCTCTCGCTAAAGATCGATCCGCTTCTCAACGCTGGCTGGTGCCCCTCCTGATTGGGGAAAACAATACCAAACAGCTGATCGAACTCCTACCCCAGTTGAGTGCATTCTGCACTGCCCCTGAATATATCTTGTGTACAGTCAATCGTCAGGGAACTGCAGAGAAATTAACTTCTACACCCAGCCCGCTCGAAGCAATGGTACAACAATTTAGCAAACAACTCCAAGCGCCAGTTGAAGGCATCATGTTATCTCCCCAAGCGACGGAAAATCAGGTGTTGCAATTAGCGACAGAAAAAGACTGTGATGTCATTGTTTTATTGACGACCTTAGAACGGGCCTCCCGTTCCTTGGCTCTAGATGCTAGCTTTGAACATAATCTCCCCGCGATGATTGCCAATCGGTTTCCGGGCACGGTCATTTTGGTACGTCCGGCAGGAGTGAGAGGATGAGTGAGCATGAGATGAACCTTTAGTTTTGACCTTTTTGTTAAAACTGACTCGTAACTCGTGAATAGTGATAGGATAGCGATGATTCCGACACTGATTAAATTCCTTGAAGCAGTTTTAGTGTTCCTTCCCTATGAACCAGAATGGTCACACGACTGAAGACTCTCCGGTGCGTCTGCAACGGGATGACAAACAGGTGTTGCTCTATCTGCCGCCAGCACCGACGCTGGATCTGACTAATGATTGGGCTGAATTGTGGCAACACTTAAACCATCGCCTCAATGCCAGTGAAAAGTTCTGGGAACCCCAAACCTTGGTTGCCATGCAAGCGCGGGATCGGCTTTTGGACGGAGCCCAACTCAGCGCGATCGCGCAAGCCTTGAAACAAGTGGATTTACATCTCTTTTCAGTAGAAACCACCCGTCGTCAAACTGCCGTTGCTGCTGCAACTGCAGGTTACTCCGTCATTCAACCCCCTCCAGTTGCGCCTTTAAACCAAGCTGTTAACAATAGCTCAATTCGACAGGGGGAACCCCTTTACTTAACAACAACGGTTCGCTCTGGGATGGAAGTTCGCCATCATGGAACCATTATCCTCTGTGGAGACGTCAATCCCGGTGGTGCCATCATTGCCCAAGGAGATATTATAATTTGGGGCCGATTGCGAGGGCTGGCTCATGCAGGAGTGAAAGGCGATCGCGCTTGTCGAATTTTTGCCTTACAACTGCAACCCACCCAGTTACGGATTGCTGATGTTGTTGCTCGTGTCCCCAATACACCTCTCCAGCAACAGCAAACAGAAATTGCTTATATTGCAGCAGAAGGGATTCGGATTACCCGGGGACTGGATTTTGGAAAAACTCACCGCTTTGTTAGTGAACAACAATTTTGGGAGGATCGACCGGCATAATCGTTAATGAAACAGGGTTCGGTTTGCTCTGACTTGCATAATGTTTAAAATTTTGAAACGTAATCAGTATTATTAATGAAATTATGAGTCGCATTATCGTCATTACATCCGGAAAAGGTGGTGTTGGCAAGACGACAACCACTGCCAATATTGGCTCAGCTTTGGCGAAATTAGGCAATAAAGTGGCGCTGATTGATGCCGATTTTGGCCTGCGCAATTTAGATTTATTGTTAGGTCTCGAAAGTCGAGTGGTTTATACCGCGATTGATGTCATCAACGGAGACTGTCGTCTCGAACAAGCACTAGTTAAAGACAAACGTCAATCGGGACTGGTGTTGCTGCCGGCGGCGCAGAGTCGAGGAAAAGAGGCCATAAACCGCGAACAAATGAAAGATTTAGTTACCCGCATCGCCCCCGATTATGACTATGTGGTCATTGACTGTCCGGCAGGGATTGAAATGGGCTTTCAAAACGCGATCGCGCCGGCGACAGAAGCGCTCATTGTCACGACCCCAGAAGTGGCAGCCGTGCGCGATGCAGACCGTGTCATTGGCTTATTAGAAGCCAATAGTATTAGTAACACCAAACTCATTGTGAATCGCGTGAAACCAGAGATGATCCAAGCCAATAATATGATGAGTGTCGAAGACATTCTTGATATTCTTGCGATTCCTCTGATTGGAATTATTCCCGATGATGAACGGATTATTGTTTCGAGTAATCGGGGCGAACCGTTAGTATTAGAAGAAAAATTGTCGATTCCCGGACAAACCTTTAACAATATTGCCTGCCGGATCAGAGGTGATGAAGTGAAGTTTCTTGATTTAATGGAAGGTCAAGAAACGTTACTCAAACGCATTCGCCGTTGGTTTACCGAACCCCTTTAAACCTGTCACCTCCGATGATGACAGTGACGAATCATTAATAACAAATAACTCATTAATAATGATGGATCTTCTAGAAAGACTATTTAATCGTAACTCTTCTGGCCCAAGTAGTCGGGATAAAGCCAAACAACGCCTGAAACTGATTATTGCTCATGATCGTTCCGGGCTAAGTGAAGAAACCCTAGAAACCATGCGCAAGGAAATTTTAGAAGTGGTGGCTCGCTATGTAGAAATCGATCTCGAAAGCACGGAATTTAATCTCGAAAATGAAGAAGGGATCACGGCTCTCATTGCTAACTTACCCATTCGTCGCGTTAAACAATAACTTTCTGTCCCTTCCTTTAGAATAGAACCTAATATTATAGAAGTCGCCGTAAACCAAGCGTCTTTAGACCTTGGATATAAGGAGTTCGGCGAGGACTTCGGCGTGAGGCTTCGACGGTGAGCTCAGCCGAACCGCTCAGTCGAACGCTCACTCGAGCCGCGAGTTAAGCGAAAAGTTCAATGCTTTGAGCTTAACAAACTCAGCTCATTTGTG
>CAZBPR010000034.1:22654-24611 GCA_964493825.1 uncultured Dactylococcopsis sp. | reverse complement strand
GGGAGTCGCTTCACCTGCTGCTAAGTCTAAGGGGAAGTTGTGCGCGTTCCGTTCGTGCATGACTTCGAATCCTAAGTTAGCGCGGTTTAACACGTCTGCCCAAGTGTTGATAACGCGACCTTGGCTGTCCAGGATGGACTGGTTGAAGTTGAATCCGTTGAGGTTGAAGGCCATGGTGCTGATGCCTAGGGCAGTGAACCAGATTCCTACTACGGGCCAGGCGGCTAAGAAGAAGTGCAGGCTACGGCTGTTGTTGAAGCTCGCATATTGGAAGATGAGACGACCAAAGTAGCCGTGGGCTGCAACAATGTTGTAGGTTTCTTCTTCTTGTCCGAATTTGTAGCCGTTGTTTTGGCTTTCGTTTTCGGTGGTTTCACGCACTAAGCTGGAAGTGACGAGAGAACCGTGCATGGCGGAGAAGAGTGCGCCTCCGAATACGCCGGCGACACCGAGCATATGGAAGGGATGCATTAAGATGTTGTGCTCAGCTTGGAATACGAACATGAAGTTGAAGGTTCCGCTGATTCCTAAGGGCATGCCATCAGAGAAGCTACCTTGTCCGATGGGATAGATTAAGAAGACGGCGGTTGCTGCTGCAACGGGTGCGGAGAAGGCAACACAGATCCAGGGACGCATGCCGAGACGGTAGGAGAGTTCCCATTCCCGTCCGAGGTAGCAGAAGACTCCAATGAGGAAGTGGAATGCGATTAATTGGTAAGGTCCACCGTTGTAGAGCCATTCGTCTAAGGATGCTGCTTCCCAGATCGGGTAGAAGTGCAGTCCGATGGCGTTGGAGGAGGGAACAACAGCACCGGAGATGATGTTGTTGCCATAGAGTAAGGAACCGGCGACGGGTTCACGAATGCCATCGATGTCCACTGGGGGAGCGGCGATGAAGGCGATGATAAAGCAGGTGGTGGCGGTTAAGAGGGTGGGGATCATGAGCACGCCGAACCAACCGATGTAGAGGCGGTTTTCGGTGCTGGTCACCCACTGGCAAAACCGTTCCCAGAGATTCTGGCTTTGTTGTTGCTGTAAGGTAGTTGTCATAGTTTTATGATTGCTTTGAACACTACAATGTGCTTCAAGAGGGATAGCAGTTAGTTAACTGCTGATTAATAATATAAACAATAGATTGCGTTTTGTAAAGAGTACTCACAAAAATTTAAGTCTCACGATAGAGAACCTAGCGACCATGACTACGGGGTGTCACCTCTGAGGGATCTGGTTGATTAGATTGGGGAGTCCCGACGCGGGAGCGCTGTCCTTGTTGGTTGGCGTAAGGAAGGCTTTCCTCGTTAGCGAGAGCGGCTAAGTTATTGTCTAAAACAGACTGGGGTTGCTCTCCAATCACTGACGCGATCGCGCTACCTTCTCTGGAAATAAAAGCAAAGTGAGGAATGCTATCGACGTTGTATTGCAGCATTTCTGGCAGCCATTTATCGTTATCCACATTCAACATGACAAAGTTGATGCGGTCGTTATATTTTTGTTTCAGTTCCCCAATCTCTTTCGCCATTGCTTGACAGCTGGTACACCAATTGGCGTAAAACTCCAAAAAGGTAGGTTTGTTGTTACTCAGCGCCACTTCTAGGGGGGTTGCGTCTTCTGCTTGACTTGCTAAAGAAAAGGAAGGGCTATCGGTTTGTAAGCCCAAAAAGAGGGTCAAACTAATCGCAATAGCACCGAAAGCAATTACAATATTCCGAATGCGAGTGCTGAAAGTTGTGATTTCCGACTGCTCGTTTGTCATCTTAAGCTTGATTTACATTTATTTACGTTTTCCTTTGTTTATTTAAGGTAACAGTTTCTGCGCAGAATTCTTTTTAGGCAACGGCCAATCTGATTGGAATTGAATCGGGGCAATTGGTGTGGTGGATGTCGCCTAAAGCAAAGAATGAATCAAGACGACAATCAGAGTTTGGAGTGATACGTTGACAGGTAAAGGACGAGCCGA